>NZ_JBEYHA010000032.1:33963-63978 GCF_040635075.1 Nocardiopsis sp. NPDC007018 | reverse complement strand
CTCTCTCCCTCTTTCCCTGCTTCGCTCCGCGTCCCGCGTCGTGTTGGTGCGCGGTTTCGCCTACGAGCCCGGGGGGTGGGGCCGTGCGCCCGCCCGCGCGGCCGATTCGTTTTGCGCAGGGCCCCCGCCCTCTGTAGGCTGGTCGCAGCCAGGAGGATTCGCCTAGAGGCCTAGGGCGCCGCACTGCTAATGCGGTTGGGGGGCAACCCCCTCATGGGTTCAAATCCCATATCCTCCGCCGGCCAGAAGGGGTCCCTGCCCACGTGGTAGGGGCCCCTTCGTCGTGTCCGGCACCCCTGGCGCGACGCGATCACCCGCCCCGTCCACCCCGCGCGGGGCCGGGCCCTGGCTTCCCACGAGTGTTCCTTCGCACGCCGCTCGTCCGGCCACCTTGTCAAGGGGTACCGAGCTGGCACAACACCCGGAGCGCCACACACCGTGATATCGACGTGTCGGCACTGATCAGGGTTCTCGAATTCCTCCTGGACACAGGACTCCCTCCCCACAGGGAATTCACTCCCAGTAGTTGCGCGACTCCTGGCCAGATCCGACCCCGAATGGAAAATGATCAGCCCACCTGGCACAACCAGAGTCCGCAACGACAGCGCCTCCGCCGAGAGGCTTGTGACACTCCCGCAAGAATATCTAGACTAGTGGGCACCTGCCAATTGCAGGATTCCCCCAGAACAATGATTCACCCCGATGGCCTCCGACACCCCCTTCGAGCCACGAGGTCGAATGTTCCCAGCGTCTGATTTCGCACGCGCACCTCTCCTCTGATATCGAACCAGACCAGGAACGAACTCCGGGTGACATCTCATCGGAGTCCCCAGAATCAGACCCACGGAGCGGATGGAAAATTTCTGACTTGTGGACTTAAGCTCACCCATGACGGAACCGTCGCCCTGCTGGATGGCCGGGATCTCGTCTTCAGCGTAGAAGTCGAAAAGATCAGAAACAGCCCCCGGTACAGCGCACTCGAAGACCTCTCCCTGGTGCCTGAAATCCTGGGCACCTTCGGATACGACCTGTCCGACATCGACGAGTTCGTCATTGACGGGTGGTGTGGCCGCATCACCGGCCAGGCCACGGTCCAGGACCAGGGCCAAAGACACCAGCTGAGCCTCGCCCCCTATCACGAGGGCGGCCATCTCGATCCGTTCAGCACCTCCCACAAGGGTCGCTTCCCGCTCGGGGGCGAGACACGGGACTTCCGCAGTTTCTTCCACGTCTCCAGTCACATCGCCTCCGCCTACGCGACCAGCCCCTTCGCGCCGAACCGGGAACCGGCCTTGTCCCTGGTCTGGGACGGCGGTATGTTCCCTCGCCTCTACTACGTGGAGCCGTCCGGAAACATATCGAGCGCAGGCCCCGTCTTTCCGATGATCGGTCACTTCTATGCGACCGCGGGCCATCACTTCGGCCCGTGGCGAAGGACGTCGCATTCTCAGACGGCCGACGATCTCTCAGTCGCCGGCAAGCTCATGGCCTACATCGCGCTCGGAGAACCCGGACACGAGATCATCGACATCATCGCGGAACAATTCGAGGCCCACTTCACGGGCGGAGGCAGCCGCGCCAGGACGTACAGGTCCACTATCGGCGGTTGGGGCACGGAGCAGGAAGACTCCATGACCTACCTGCATCCGTTCTACGGGGATGTCCGCAGGCAGGTGGAGAGGAGTTCCTGTTCGGACGAGGACGTCCTGGCATCACTGCATGTCTTCCTGCAGAACCATCTCGTCGAGGAGACGGCACGGCGGGCCCTCGAGTGGAAGGGGGACGGACCATGGAATCTGGTCTTCTCCGGAGGTGCGCTCTCAACATCAAGTGGAACAGCAGACTTCGGGCCCACCCGATGTTCCGCAACGTATGGGTGCCGCCGTTTCCCAACGATTCCGGTTCCGCGCTCGGAGCGGCAGCAGTCCGACTCTTCGAGCGGGAGGGGGGCGCGACGCACATCAACTGGCATGTGCGTTCCGGACCGGATCTCGTGCCCACGGCGGAAATCCCCGACGGCTGGCAGCGGATACCGTGCAGTACCGCGGAGCTGGCCCGCCACCTGCATGAGACCCAGGAGCCCGTCGTCGTCCTGAACGGCAGGGCGGAACTCGGTCCGAGAGCCCTCGGGGGAAGAAGCATTCTCGGCGCCCCGACGAGCGCGAGAATGAAGGAGGTGCTCAACCGTGTCAAGAAGAGGGAACATTATCGCCCCGTGGCACCGATCTGCCTGGTGGACGATGCCCCAACGTCTTCTCCCCGGGGACTCCAGATCCCTACATGCTGTTCGAGCACTGGGTACGCCCGGAGTGGAAGGAAAGAATCCCCGCGGTTCTGCACCTGGACGGCACCGCCCGGTTGCGGACCGTCGGCAAGCACGATGACCCCGTGCTCGAAGAAGTACTCCAGCACTACAAAGCCCTGACCGGCGTGCCCGTGCTGTGCAACACCAGTGCGAACCTGAATGGGAGCGGGTTCTTCCCCGACATCGCCTCCGCGATCTCCTGGGGTGGTGTCGACGCGGTCTGGAGTACGGGTTTCATGCACCTCAGGAAAACGGCGTAGATGAACCCCGAGAACCTTCCTTCGACGCGGATACAGCATCCACACGCGTACACCCCCGGATCGCGCTCATCCGGCCACCTCCAAGCTCGCGCCTCTAGAAGCGACTTCCCGGTTCGGCCTGTTGTCCTCGCATGAGACGCGTCCCGATTCACGAACAGGGAAGGCAACGTGAACGAGATCTCTCCCAACACCGCCGGACCCGACGCTTCCGAGAGGTTTGTGGGTGTTGGGTACGGTCTCTTCGGAGTGCTTCTCACCAGCGTGACTCTTCCGGCGACCGCCCTCGCCCTCCTCGGATTCCATCCGATGATGGCGGCCTTCGGCAGGACGGTCCTGGTGTTTCCCCTCGCACTGGGATACCTCCTCTGGGTCGGGTCCCTGCTACCGCCGAGATCCGCCTACTTCGACATCGCGATCCTCATCTCCGGCAACGTACTGGGTTTCCCCGTCTTCGCGGCACTCGCGGTACAGCACGGTAGTGCCGCGAACTCGGCTGTGATTCTGGGCCTCATGCCGATCACCATGGCGTTGATATCCGTGTTTACGGGAACAGAGCGCGTCGGGTGGTCCTTCTGGCTCTGGGCCGTTCTGGGCGCGGCCTCCATCGTGGCGTTCAGTGTTCTGAGGGGAGGTTTCGGTACACCTTCTCCAGGCGATGTGTTCTCTTTGCTCTCCGTTGTCACGGGAAGTTTCGGTTTGGTTTCCGGGTCGATTCTGACGCGAACCCATGGGCCCATGCGGACCATATCGTGGGGCGTGGTATGTGGTTTCCCGATAGCCTTGACAGCAGTTGTCGTGCATCTCACCATCGGCCACACCATGTCCGATATACCAGTCGTAGCCTGGGTGGGAATGGTGTACGTGTCCCTCGCCAGTTCCTTTCTTGCCTTTATCCCGTGGAATATCGGACTGGCGCGTGGCGGGGCGTCCAAGGTGGGGCAGCTGCAATTGGCCCAACCGATTCTGACCCTGTTCCTCTCGGTGTTGATCCTGGGAGAGGAGTTGACGGCCTGGATGGTTGTGGTCAGCCTCATGGTCATGGTCTGCGTCGTGTGCGCCGGCAGAAGTCGGCTACGCATCGTCTGGACGGCGCGGACCTCGTCGAGGCGCGCCGAACGGCACCACGCACGGGTCCCGTCGCCACAGACGGCACCCGGTCCTCCCTCGACCGGTGGTCGCTGAGGGCCGACGGCCCAGTCCATCACGGACGGCATGTCGTCCGCCTCCGGCACCGGGAGCGGTGTGACACCGTGTCACGTCCCCCGTACACGGATGTCACGTGGTCGTGTGACACTGCGGCACTGTGCGGCCAACGCTCCGGGGGCTTGGATCGAGGGGCGGGGCCGCGCGGCCCCGCCCCGCCGCACGATCGACCGCGAGGAAGGGCCACCCATGCCGGAGAGCTCCGGAGCACACGACACCGGCGACGACGCGGAACGGGCCGGGCGTTCGCCGCTGATAGCGGAGGACGTCCTCCTCATGCTCTTCCAACCCGCGTCGGGGACGATCGCGGGCGAGAACACCCTGTACTACGTGCTGGGTGGCGCGGTCCTCACCGAACTGGCCCTGCGCGGCCACGTCACGGTGCGCGGTTCCGTGGTGCGCGCGGGGACGGAGGCGCCGACCGACGAGCTGCTCAGATCGGCGTGGGACTACGTCGACCGGAAGCCGCGCGGTGTGCACACCGTCCTCGCGGCGATCGGCCCACGACTGCGGGCACCGCTGCTGGACCGGCTCGTGCGGTACGGGGACATCGAGCGCGAGGACAGGCGTGCCCTGGGGTTCGTTCCCCTGACCGTCCTCAGGGCGGGCCGTTCGGGTCGGCACGAGGAGGTGTTCGAGAGGGTGCGTTCCGTCCTGGTCGACCGGGTCGAACCCACCCGGCACGTCGCCGCGGTGACCGCCCTGGTGTCGGCGAGCGGGACTCTGCCCCACCTCGACGGGCGGATTCCCTGGAACTCGGCCGTGGTCGGGCGGGCGATGGAACTGGAGAGGGGCGACTGGGGCGCGGGGGCCGCGGCGGCCGCCGTGGTCAGCGCGAACGCGGCGGTCGTCGTCAACGCCATGCTCGCGTCCGGAGTGCTCTCGCGGTGACGCCCCGACTCACCGGAACACATGGCGTGTCGGACCGGGCACGCGGCGTAGGTTGACCCCATGCGTGTACTTGTCACGGGTGGGGCCGGGTTCATCGGATCGCGGGTGGCGGAGGAACTCCGCCGGGCCGGACACGAGGCGGTGACCCTGGACGCCTACCTGCCCCTGGCGCACGCGGGGCGCGATCCCGCCGACGGGGGCTCCGTGGACGTCGTGGCGGACGTCCGCGACGGCGCGGCCGTGGAGCGGGCCCTGCGCGGGGTGGACGCGGTCTGCCACCAGGCGGCGATGGTGGGTCTGGGGTCGTCGGACTTCCTGGACGCGCCCGACTACGTGGGCTGCAACGACCTGGGGACCGCGGTGCTGTTGGCCGCCATGACCCGTGCGGGGGTCGGCCGTATCGTGATGGCCGGTTCGATGGTCGTCTACGGGGAGGGCAGGTACACGTGCCCCGGGCACGGCGACGTCCGGCCCGGCCCGAGGGCCGAGGCGGACCTCGCGGCCGGGGTGTTCGACCCTCCGTGCCCGCGCTGCGGCACCGCCCTGGTCCCGGGCCTGGTGCGGGAGGACGCGCCGGGCGACCCCCGCAACGTGTACGCCACGACGAAGCTGGCGCAGGAGCACCTGTGCGCGTCGTGGGCCCGCGCGGTGGGCGGGCGGGCGCTGTCGCTGCGCTACCACAACGTCTACGGTCCGGGCATGCCGCGTGACACCCCCTACGCGGGGGTGGCCTCCTTCTTCCGGTCGGCGCTGGCCCGGGGCGAGTCGCCGCGCGTGTTCGAGGACGGCCGACAGCGGCGCGACTTCGTGCACGTCCGCGACGTGGCCCGTGCCAACGTGGCCGCGTTGGAGGCGCTTCCGGACCGCGCCGGGGGCGAGTTGTCGGCGTTCAACACCGGCAGCGGGACACCGCACACCATCGGGGAGATGGCGCTGGCCCTGGCGACGGCGCACGGCGGGCCCCGGCCCGTGGTCACCGGCGAGTACCGGCTCGGGGACGTCCGGCACATCACCGCGTCCTCGGAGCGGCTGATGCGGGAGCTCTCCTGGCGCCCGGAGGTCGGATTCGCCCAGGGAATGGCGGAGTTCGCCCGTTCCGAGCTGCGGGGACCCGTCGGTACCGGCGTTTCGGCGGGGTGATGCCCGATACGCCCGCGTGTCGCGAGCGCCTTCACCGACCGCACCTTTATGGCTTCGTAACGTGATCAGGGTGATCAACGAACCTCACGGTAACGAACAGGCGCGCACGCACCCGGACGCGTCCGGGACCGGCCCGCCCTCGGTCGACGTGGTGCTCCCCTGTCTGGACGAGGCCGCCGCGCTGCCCTGGGTCATGGAGCGCATCCCGCCGGGGTGGCGGGCGATCGTCGTGGACAACGGCTCGACCGACGGATCGGCCGCCGTCGCGGAGGCGCTGGGAGCCGTGGTCGTCCCCGAGTCCCGCAGGGGCTTCGGGGCGGCGTGCCACGCGGGCCTGTCGGCCGCCACAGCCGAGTACGTCTGCTTCTGCGACTGCGACGCCTCCCTGGACCCGGGCCTGCTCCCGGGGATGGTGGAGCGGGTCCGGCGGGGCGAGGCCGACCTGGTCCTGGGCAGACGGCGCCCGACCCGCAGGGGCGCCTGGCCCGTCCACGCCAGGGTCGGCAACGCGGTCGTCGCGCGGATGCTGCGTTCCCGCACGGGGGTGCGGGTCAGCGACATCGGACCGATGCGGGCCGCCCGCCGAACGGGGCTGGTGGGGTTGGGAATGACCGACCGGCGCTCGGGCTACCCCCTGGAGACGGTCGTGCGGGCCGCCGACGCCGGGTGGCGCGTCACGGAGGTGGACGTCCCCTACCGGCCGAGGTCCGGGGTGTCCAAGGTGACCGGGACGTGGC
The DNA here is from genome assembly GCF_040635075.1 of Nocardiopsis sp. NPDC007018. Lineage (NCBI taxonomy): Bacteria > Bacillati > Actinomycetota > Actinomycetes > Streptosporangiales > Nocardiopsidaceae > Nocardiopsis > Nocardiopsis sp. NPDC007018. Next base: position 57,442 of record NZ_JBEYHA010000032.1, on the reverse strand, counting down.
GCGGGACCTGGACCGCCGTACGCGACATGACCTCGGTGCTGCGCGAACCGCCGACCGGGGCGCGCGTGGGCACGGGGGGAGGCGAGCGATGAACCGCACCGGGCGGACCGGCCTTCCCGCCACGACCCTGCTGGTGATCGCCAAGGAACCCGTCCCCGGCCGGGTCAAGACACGGCTGACGCCGGACTACTCCCCCGAGGAGGCGGCGGCCGTGGCCGAGGCCGCGCTGGCGGACACCCTCGACACGGTGCGCTCACTGCCCGCGCGGCGACGCCTCCTCGTGCTGGAGGGGCGGACGGGTTCCTGGATGCCGGACACGGGGTTCGAGGTGGTCCCGCAGTCCGGCGGAGGCCTGGACGAACGTCTCGCGCACGCGTTCTCCGTGTGCTCGGGGCCCTCCCTGCTGATCGGTATGGACACCCCGCAGGTCCGCGCCGCGCACCTGGCGCCCGCCCTGGCGCCGGACGCCTGGGCGCACACCGACGCGTGGTTCGGCGCGAGCGAGGACGGCGGGTTCTGGGCGCTCGGGATGGCCGACCCCGACCCCGGCCTGCTGCGCGGCGTGCCGATGTCCACTCCGCACACCGGACGCCTCCAACGCGCGCGACTGGTGGACGCCGGTCTGCGCGTGGGTGACCTGGAGGTGCTCAGAGACGTGGACACCCCCCGGGACGCGGCCGCCGTGGCCCGTCTGGTGCCCGGGAGCCGCTTCGGCCGGGTCGTCGGAGCCAGGAGAACGGAGGTCCGGTCGTGAGGGCCCCGGAGATGGGGGCGGGCACGAGGGCGGCCCCGTGGCGGTGCGACCCGTACTCGCGGGCCCTGGCCAACGGGCACGGACCGCTGTACCTGCGCAGGTCCGACGGGTGGATGCTCCCGTTGGAGGTGGAGCGGTGGTGCGGGACCACCGACGCCGCCGACGAGAGCGTGCTGGACCGTATCGAGGGCGACACCCTCGACGCGGGCTGCGGCCCGGGTCGGATGGTCCTCACCCTGACCGCCCGGGGCCACCGGGCCCTGGGCGTGGACACCAACCCGGTGGCGGTGTCGCGGGTGGTGGAGGCGGGCGGCCGGGCGGTACACGCCTCGGTGTTCGACCCCCTGCCGGAGGAGGGCCGCTGGCACACCGCCCTGTTGATCGACGGCAACATCGGGATCGGCGGGACCCCGTCGGCCCTGCTCGCGCGGATGCGGGACCTCGTGCTGCCCCGGGGGCTGCTCATCGTCGAGGCGGCCGACCGGGACGTCCACGAACGGGTGACCGTGCAGGTCACCGACGGCTGGGGGCAGCAGGGCGCACCCTTCACGTGGGCCCGGCTCGGGCTCCCGGCCCTGCGTTCCTACGCGGAGGGCGGTGGGTGGCGCTGGGAGGAGTCCTGGCGGGAGGGGGAGCGCCGGTTCGCGGCGCTGCGCGCGCCCCGCTGACCAGCGGTGGCGGCCTGGGTGCGAACCGGTTCCGGCGAAACGGTGGGCGTCCGGCGGGCCCCTCGGCGATCCGGGGCGGCCTCCCGACGGTGTCCGGTGGTCAGCCCGGACGGTCGCGCCGCGCCGCCCGTCGGGCCCGGGCCGCCCCCACCGCAGCCGAGGCCGCGAACAGGACCGCGCTGACCAGGAGCCACCGCGCCGCGAACGGTTCCCCGGTCAGCCCCGTCTTGGACACGTAGGCGTCGGGAGGTCCGAGGATCAGCGGGAGGTAGACCAGGAGCAGGAGTCCGGAGGCGGTCGCGGGAACCAGAACGAGGTCCGGAACGGCCGTGCTCCCAGGGCGTCCGGCCCCGCGTCCCGCGTGTCGGCCGACCCTCCGCCCCACCCGCCGGACGGCCCGGCCCACGAGCGTGTAGGCGGGGACCAGCACGAGGTCGTGCAGGAGCGCGCCGCCCGCGAACCACACGGCGATCATCCACGGGTCGCCCCCGTGGAGCAGGCGCGTGCCCGCGTAGGCGATGAGGGCCAGCACGCCGACCATCAGGAGCAGGTGCCACGGGGAGGCGCCGTACACGCGGCGCGGGAGCGACGTCACACCGCGCCGAAGCTGAGCCGGGTGACCCACTTGGTGTTGTGCACGCCCGGACAGGCGGGCACGATCACCCGGGCGGGGTAGCCGTGGTCGACCGACAGGTCGGCTCCGTTGACGCGCAGGGCCAGCAGCGACCGGGGATCGGCGACCTGGTTGTCGCGGAGCGCGGCGCTGCCGAAGGCTCCGGAGGTCTGTGCCGACTCCACGAAGACCCCCGGCGGCCCCTGGGCCGCGACCAGGGCGGCGAGGTCGGCCAGCCGCACGCCCTCCCAGTCGAGGTCGCGGGTGGACCACCCCTCCACGCAGGCGATGGGCAGTGCGGATGTGTGCTGGGGGAGGTCGAGCAGGTCCTGCCGGGTGAGGACGACCTCCCGGTCCGCGCCGCGCACGGTCAGCCGCCAGTCCGGGCCGGTGTCGGCGTCGGTGACCCCCGCGTGGGCGGCGGTCGTGTTCACCGGGAACCCGTCGGCGCCCTCCCCGGGCAGCCGTCCGTGGGGCGCCAGGACCGCCGTCGGCCTCAGCGCGCCCCCGAGGCTCTGCCCGACCGTGGTCAGGAGGAGCGCCAGCGACCCCAGCCCCACCGCGCCCAGCAGTGTGCGGCGCGAGGCCGCCTCGGGGTCGGGGTCGGGCGCGACCAGCGCGCCCCGCTCCGCGTGCGGCCCCCTCCCCCGGTCGCTCAGGGCCTCACGGAGCCCGCGAGCCCGCAGCTCCCGGACCGCGGTCGGCAGTTTCAGCACCGCGTGGGAGAACAGGGCCGCCGCGAACACCCAGGCCCCGTACAGGTGCAGGGGGTAGAAGGAGCCGGGGAAGAGGTACTCCAGCTGGATGTTGAGGATGCCGGTCGCGAAGACGAACAGCGCGCCTCCCACCAGGAAGAGGACCGTCAGGCGTTCCAGTGCCCGGGCGACGGAGTCGGCCGGGGGCCAGCGGAAGAGGAGCGGCGCGACCGACCACAGCTTGGCCAGCAGGACGGGGACCAGGGTGATCCCGAGCGTGACGTGCACGCCCTGGGTGAGGTGGTAGAGCCACGGGGGGTCGGTGGGCCAGGCGAAGAGGTAGAACCCGAGCAGCCCCCGGTCGGGGGTCTTGTCGTTGCCCGCCAGGTCGGGGTTGTAGGCGGCGTAGGAGAGCAGGCCGGTGACGAACAGGACCGGGAGCCCGACGAGGAGGACCGTGCCCAGTAGCGAGGTCAGCCACGGCCCGCGTGAGGGGCTGCGCCACCAGCCCGGCCGGACGGGTCCGAGGGCCGGGCCGCCCCTCAGCACCGCCCGCAGCCGTTCGCCCCGCGTTCGGGCCCTCGGTTCCCCGCCCGGGCGCCCACCGTCCGGCGCCGCCTCGGGCGTGCGCCCGCCCTGGTCGTCCTCGTTCACGCGGTCGATCGCCTTCCGGTCGGGCGGGGCCAGCTCGCGGTCATGCTAGGCCGCGCCCGCGCGGTCGCGGCGCACCGCCGGTCTCACGGAGTGTCACCGCCCGCGCGAGACGCTTCCTTCCCGGCGTCGGCGACACGCCCCGGCGCCACCGGGCCACGGGCGCCGACCTGACCTACGGTGACGGCGTGACGCAGCCCGATCTCCAGAGCCCGAGCGGCGGGACCGACACGGACCGCGCCCCGATCCGCGCCGACCTGCTCGTGGCCGTTCTGGCCGTGCTCCTGTTCGCCGCCGCCGCCGTGGTCGGCACCCTGATCCAGAACGCCCACGGCGTCCTGTACGTGGCCTGGCCTCCGCTGTACGCGTCCTGGCTCCCCCATGTGGGTCCCGGCACGGTCCCCGCCCTCCTCCTGGCGGCGGTGGTGGTGCTCCAGGGGCCCGCCGCGGCCCGGGCGCTGCCCTGGCGCCCGCTGGTGTGGTCGGTCTGGGGCGCCTCCGTCCTGTGGACCACCGCCCTCGCACTCGTCGACGGCTGGCGGCGCGGGATCACCGACCGCCTCCTGTCCCCCCACGAGTACCTGGCCTCGGTCGACCGGTTCCAGGACGTCGGCGCCGCCCTGAGCACGTTCACCCGGCACATCCTGGTGGGGCAACCGGACAACTGGCCCACGCACGTGGCCGGGCACCCGCCGGGCGCGGTCCTGACCTTCGTCGCCCTGGATCGCGTCGGGCTGGGCGGAGGGGCGTGGGCCGGGGTCTGGTGCGTCGTGGTCGGCGCCTCCGCCTCGGCCGCGGTCCTGGTGGCCCTGCGGGCGCTGGGCGCGGAGGAGGCGGCCCGCCGGGCGGCCCCGTTCGTGGTCCTGGTGCCCGCCGCCGTCTGGGTGGGGGTCTCCGCCGACGGCTACTTCGCGGCGGTCACCGCGTGGGGGCTGGCCCTGCTCGCAGTGGCGGCGTCCCCGCGCGCCCGTACGCCGCGTCTCGCCGCGTTGGCGGCGGGGGTGCTTCTGGGATGGTCGGTGTACCTGTCGTACGGTCTCGTGCTCATCGGCTTCCTGGCCGTGGCCGTGCTCCTGTGCGCGCGGAACGCGCGCCCCCTCCCCTACGCGCTGGCGGGCGCCCTCGCGGTGGCCGCCGCCTTCACCGCCGCCGGTTTCTGGTGGTGGGAGGGGTACCAGCTGTTGGTGGAACGCTACTACCAGGGGGTGGCGGCCGTCCGCCCCTACGGCTACTGGGTCTGGGCGAACCTGGCCACCGTGTGCGTGACGGCCGGTCTGGCGGCCGTGGCGGGGGCGCGCCGGGCCCTGGCGCTGGTGCCGGGCACCGTGCGGGGCCTGCGCCGGGCGCCGTCCCGGGACGACGCGACGGTGGCACTGCTGGTGACCGCCGCGCTCTGCGCGGTCGCCGCCGCGACCCTGTCCGGGATGAGCAAGGGCGAAACCGAGCGCATCTGGCTGCCGTTCGTGCTGTGGCTCGTACCCGCCGCGGCCCTGCTGCCGAGCCGCCACAGGAGGGCCTGGCTCGCCGTCCAGGCGGTCACGGCCCTCCTGGTCAACCACCTCCTGCTCACCGGTTGGTGAACGCGCGGATCGTCCTCCTCGTGTCTCCAGGTGACGTGTTGGCACGGGCGCACCCGGGCAGGCTGGTCCCCAAGGCACTCGAAGTCGCCTGACGAGGGGGAAGGATGCGCTACGACGAGTTCCTGGCACAGGTGCGCGACGTCGGCGAGTACGAGGACCAGCGCGAGGCCGAACAGGTGACGCGTGCGGTGTTCTCCGTCCTGGCGGAGCGGTTGCCGGGCACCACCCTGGACCACCTGGCCGCGCAGATCCCCGAACCCCTGGACGAGGCCCTTCGGCCCCTGGACGGGTTGGAGGCCGAGCCCTTCGGGATCGAGGAGTTCTACAGCCGTGTCGCCGAGGCGACCGGGGCCCGGCCGCTGACGGCGCAGCAGGACTCCGGCGCGGTGCTCAGCACCGTGGGCAGGGCGGTGTCGGGCGGCGAGCTGAACCAGGTGCTGAGCCACCTGCCCTCCGGCTACGCGGTCGTGTTCGGCAAGCCCGAACTGGCCTGACCGCGCGCCGACGACGGCGAACGGACGCACACGACCGCCGGGAGGCGGGTTGCGGGCTCCCTTCGGAGTGAGCGGGTCCCCCTACGGGAACCGGGCTCCGTGCGAAGCGCACGGTCGCTCCTCGAAGGCCCCGCCGCGACCTCCGGCGGGCACACGGACAGAGGAGGAACCATGGTCTACGCGACCACGAACCCCTACACGAACGAGACCCTGGCGACGTTCGCGCAGATCTCGGACGAGGAGCTGGAACGTGCCCTCGGCACCGCCCAGAGCACCTTCGAGTCGTGGCGCACCAGGTCCTTCGACGAGCGCGGGGAGGTCGTGCGGCGCGCGGCCCGCATCCTCCGCGAGCGCACCGACGACTTCGCGCGGCTCCTCACCCTGGAGATGGGCAAACTGTTCGAGGAGAGCCGCGGTGAGGTGGAGCTGGCCGCCTCGATCCTCGACTACTACGCCGAGAACGCCGAGGAGTTCCTCGCCCCCGAGAGGGTGGCGACCGACGACCCCGGGGTGGGCGAGGCGGTGGTCGTCAGCGACCCCATCGGGGTGCTGTTCGGCGTCCAGCCGTGGAACTTCCCCTACTACCAACTGGCGCGGTTCGCCGGTCCCAACCTCATGGCCGGGAACGTCGTCGTGGTCAAGCACGCCTCGATCGTCCCGCAGTCGGCGGCGGCCTTCGAGTCGCTGTTCAGGGAGGCCGGAGCTCCCGAGGGCGCCTACACCAACGTCTACGCGAGCAAGGACCAGGTCACCCGGGCCATCAGGGACCCGCGCGTGCGCGGCGTCGCCCTCACCGGCAGCGAGGGGGCGGGTTCCAGCGTCGCGGCCCACGCGGGCGAGCAGCTGAAGAAGAGCACCCTCGAACTCGGGGGGAGCGACGCCCTCGTCGTGCTGGGCGACGCCGACCTCGACCTCAGTGTCGAGCGCGCGCTCTGGGGCAGGCTCAACAACGCGGGGCAGAGCTGTGTCGCCGCGAAGAGGATCATCGTCGTCGAGGAGGTGGCGGACGAGTTCCTGCGGCGGTTCGCCGAGGGGTTCGCCCGGCTGAGGGCGGGTGACCCGTTCGACTCCGGGACGACCCTGCCCCCGCTCTCGTCGCAGAGCGCCGCCGACGACCTCCAGGAACTCGTGGACGAGGCCGAGGAACACGGCGCGACGGTGGTCACCCCGGGCGATCCCGTGCCCGAGGAGGGCGCGTTCGCGCAACCGAGGATCATCACCGGCCTCACCCGGGACAACCCCGTGTACGACAAGGAGTTCTTCGGGCCCGTCGCCCTCTTCTTCCGGGCGGAGGACGAGGAGGACGCGGTGCGGATCGCCAACGACTCCACCTTCGGTCTGGGCGGATCGGTGTTCACCGAGGACGTCGCCCACGGAGCGGACGTGGCGCGGCGCATCGACACCGGCATGGTCTTCGTGAACCACCCCACCTGGACGCGCCCGGACCTGCCGTTCGGCGGCACCAAGAGGTCCGGTTACGGGCAGGAGCTGTCCGCGGCGGGCATCCAGGAGTTCGTCAACAAGAAGCTCGTCACCGTGATGCCGACCGGTTAGCGGCGGGTGGCGACCGCCGCCCCGCGTCATCGCCGAGCTGCTGGAGTGCGTCCGCGTCCGTCTGACCGCCGCGCCGAGCACCGTCCTCACCGAAGCTCCCACACACCACGCCCGGAACTGGCATCGTCACCTTCTGTGACGGAGATTCGGACGAGGGGAGCGGGTCGCGGTGCTTGAGGGTGACGGTGTGGCGGTCAGTGTGGGACGGATGAACGGGGCGGCGGCGGGCCCGGGGCAGCGCACGGAGGCGCCCCTGGCGAGGATCGTCTCCTCCGCGATGCTCCTCCACGCGGTCTCGGCCATGGTCGAGCTGGGCGTGGTCGAAGCGCTGGCGGACGGCCCGCGCCCGGCGGCCGACCTGGCGCGGGAGCTGGGGGTCCCCGAGGAGCGGCTGCTGGTGGTCCTGCACGCCGTGACGGCGGCGGAGCTGGTGGAGCGGACCGGGCCCGGCGTGTACGCGCTGAGCCCCGCCGGGGACCACCTGCGCGCCGACGACCCCCTGGGCCTGCGGGACCTCTTCCGCATGTGCACCTACGGGGACCTGTTCCAGGCGTGGACACGGCTGGGCGGTTCGGTGAGCTCGGGGCGGACCGCGTTCGAGATCCAGACCGGAAGCCAGCTGTTCGACTACCTGGGCGAGCACCGTGACGCGGCGGACGTGTTCAACCGGGCGATGAACGCCTCCAGCCCCGCGGCGACCCTGCTCGGCGCCGTCGACCTGGAGGGGACGGGGACGGTGGCCGACCTGGGCGGCGGGGAGGGCGCCACGATCGCCGCCGTGCTGCGTGCCCTGCCCGGGGCCCGGGGTGTGCTCCTCGACCTCCCGGAGGTGGTGGCGGGGGCCCCGTCCCTGCTGCGCGCCGAGGGGGTCGCCGACCGCTGTTCGGTGGTGGGCGGCAGCTTCTTCGAGGAGGTCCCGGCGGGGGCGGACGTCTACGTCATGGCCCGGGTGTTGCAGAACTGGTCCGACCGGGACGCGGTCCGTGTCCTGGGCAACGTCCGCGCGGCGATGGCGCGGGGGTCGCGGCTGCTGGTGGTGGGGCACCTGCCCGACCGGGAGCGGCCGAACGCGTTCGTGGAGGCCATCGGCCTGAGCATGTTCGTGCTCTACGGGGCCGCCGCGCGCTCGTCGGAGGAGTACGAGGCGCTCTTCGCGCAGGCGGGTCTGCGGCTGCACGCGGTGCACCGGGTGCCCGACGGGGAGTCCGTGATGGACGTGCGGCCCGTTCTCACCTGATCGGCGGGGCGGGCGTGCTCCGGCCGCCGACCGATACGGCGGCGCCGTCCCGGTCAGCGACCGGTGGGGCGGGCCTCCCCCGCCCCACCGGTGTCACCTCGGCCGGAGGACGAGGTGCCCCTGGCCCGGGCGGATGCAGGAGGTGTCGCCCTCCAGCTCGACCAGGAGCGGCAGCAGCTCGTGGTAGCAGCACACCGACGTGGGTACCGACAGCACCTCGGGGGTGCTGAGCAGGAAGGGCAGCTCGGCGCGCAGGTAGGCCATCCCCGCCGCGAAGCGGGCCCCGGCGGGCCCGGGCCCGTCACCGACGATGGTCCGCACGTGTTCCTCGCACGCGCGCAGCACCGTGGGGTCCTCGGCGAGCTCACGGTCGATCCGGGCGAGGGCCGTCCGGTACCCGGGCAGGTCGACCGTCTCCGACAGGGCCAGGGCTCTGACCCGGGCGGGCACGTCGGAGTCCGCCTCCATGGCCCGGCGGACGCGGCGCCGTACGTCCCGCAGCGCCCGGCTGGCCCGTCTGGCGGCCTGTGCCGCGTCGTCGCCGCACGCCCGGTACATGGTGTCGAGGTGCAGGTCGGCGTAGAGGAGGTCGACGGAGGCGAACCTGTGCCCGGTCCAGTCGATGATCTGGGCGAGCCGCCGCTGACTGAAGTAGCCGTTCCCGGCGCTGATCCCGATGAGGGCGTGGTCGCCGCGTTCCACGAGGAGCTCGCACGCCCGGGTGAAGGGGCTGGCCTCGAACACGCCGTCCCCCGGTGATCCGACCTCCGAACCACCCCGGCCGGACTCTCCCGGCCACGTCGTCTCAGGCGGAAACGGCACCGGGCTCCTCCAGGGCGGCGGCGAGCCGGTCACACAGCTCGTCGAGCAGGACGTCCAGCTCCCGGTCGGCCATCGCCCCGCACATGACGTCGTCCATGCGCGCCTTGAGGTCGGTCAGTTCCGGGGAGTCGGGGAACCCGATCCCGGACCGCAGGGAGAGGACGCGTCGGGCGGCGTCCAGGCAGCGGAGGGGGCCGTACGCGGCCGGTTCCTCCAGCAGGCCTCTGCCGCTGCTGAGCAGGTAGGCGGCGAGCAGCACCAGTTCCTCACCGGTGCGGTGGTCATTCACCCCAGCACTCATGGCTGATCACCTCGTTCCGGTCGCGCCTCGGCGCGGTCTCGGGGGTTCGGTCCGGGTGCCCGATCGACACCAGGAGCAGTGGTTGCAGGTGGCTCGGCAGCCTGAGGAACCTGCTGACGGGGCCCTTGCGGAAGCTGGCGGAGGGGCAGGCTCCGAGGCCCACGGCGTGTGCGGCCAGCAACAGGTTCTGCACGGCCATGGCCACGCAGAGCATGCCCTCGTCCCAGGCGCCGCCGCCGACCGCGCGGGAGCGGTCGAAGCAGGCCGCCACGACGAGGGGCGGGCGCTCGATGATGCCCGGGGAGAACGCGTGGACCAGTCTCAGGGTGCGCGGGCGACGGACCGTGACGAACGCCCACGCCTGCTTGTTGGAGGCGGAGGGTGCCGCGAGCATGGCGTCCAGGAGGGGTTCGAGGAGGTCGTCCTCCACCGGTCTGTCGCTGAAGGAGCGGACGACTCTTCGCGTGGTCAGAACGTGGAGTGCCTGTGCCGCCCGGCTCTGGGCCGGGTGCCGCGGTTCTTCGGCCACCACAGCCATACCCACTCTCCGTATTGGTTAAAATTCAGGGAGTAATATAGCGTGTCGCCTGGCCTTGCGGAGGCCGTTGGACCCTCCGGCCGACCCCCGGCTGAGGGCAGTCATCGAAAGGCGCAAGACACCCGTGTCCTCTCCTCCCCTCTCCTCGGTGCACGACGGCCCCACGCCGCTGAGCGGCCCCGCCCTGAAACTCTTCGAGCTGATCACGTCCAGCTGGGTCGCGGCCGCCGTGAGCGCCGCCGCCGAGCTCGGTGTGGCCGACGCGATGTCCGCCGCCCCGACACCGGTCGACCAGATCGCGAAACTGGTCGGGGCCGACCCCGACGCCCTGCACCGGCTGCTGCGCGCCTGCGCCGACCTCGGCCTGGTCGAGGAACTCCCGGGGCGGGCCTACGCGCTCACCGAGGTCGGCCGGGCCCTGCGTTCGGACGCGCCCGACTCCATGCGCGGGTACGCCCGCTGGCTGGGCAGCCCGGCCGAGCGCTCCACCATGGCCCACCTGGCGGACGCGGTGCGCACGGGAGGGCCGGTGTTCGAGGCCGTCCACGGTGCCCCGGTCTGGGACTACATGCGCGACCACCCGGAGTCCGCCTCGGTGTTCGACCAGGGGATGACCGACATCTCCTCGCAGATCACCCGTTCCCTGGTGGACGAGTACGACTTCGGCGACAGCGCGTGCCTGGTCGACGTCGGGGGCGGACGGGGCCGCCTCCTGTCCCTGCTCCTCACGGCCCACCCGCACCTGACCGGGGTCCTGTACGACCGGCCCGAGGTGGTCCGCGACGCCGACCCGGCGCTGTCACGGGAGGGGCTCGCGGGGCGCTGCCGGGTCGTGGGCGGGAGCTTCCTCGACTCCGTGCCCGAAGGGGGCGACACCTACCTGCTCGCCAGCGTCGTCCACAACTGGAACGACGCCGACACCGTCCGCGTCCTCACCCACTGCCGGAACGCCGTGACCGACGGGGGCCGGGTCCTGCTCGCCGAGGTGCTGGTGCCCGACGGCCCCGCCCCCGAGCGGACGGCCAAGTTCATGGACCTCAGCATGCTGGTCCACTGCGACGGCAAGCAGCGGACCCGGGCCGAGTTCGCCGAGGTCGCCGAGCGCGCCGGGCTCCGGCTGAACCGGGTGGTGCCGGGGACCGGGGTCAGCGTGGTGGAGCTGGTGCGCGCCTAGGTGTCCTGACCATGGAGGTTGAGTACACCCGGGAACGCGGGGAGATCGGTGCCCGCCCGTCACGGGGGCGGGCGGGCACCGCGCGCGGTCAGGGCACGTCGGCCGGGGTGAGCAGGGTCAGGTCCTCGCGCGTGGGCTCGGCGAGGGCGATGGTGCGCCCCGCCTGGCGGGTGATCATCCGCTCCAGGACCTGGCGCGCGTACCGGGCGTTACCGAAGGACTCGGTGCGCGGCACGCCCGCGAAGTGCGCCTCCAGGGCGGCCACCGTCTCCCCCGGGACGGTGAACCCGCCCGCCTCCGCCATGCTGTTGACGATGGAGACGAGCTCCTCGTCGGAGTAGTCCGCGAACCGGACGTGGTGGGCGAACCGCGAGGCCAGACCGGGGTTGGAGTCGAGGAAGCGCCGCATCTCCGCGTTGTACCCGGCGACGATCACCACCACCTCGTCCCGGTGGTCCTCCATCAGCTTGACCAGGGTGTCCACGGCCTCCTGACCGAAGTCGCCGTTGGCCCCGGTCGGGGTGAGCGTGTACGCCTCGTCGATGAACAGCACACCACCGCGCGCCTTCTCGAAGGTCTCCAGAGTGAGCTGCGCGGTGTGTCCGATGTAGCGGCCGACCAGGTCCGAGCGGGCCGCCTCCACCGTGTGCCCGAGCGGCAGCACTCCCAGGGCCCGCAGCAGCTGGCCGTACAGTCGGGCGACGGTGGTCTTACCGGTACCGGGCGGGCCCGCGAAGACCAGGTGGTGGCTCAGACTGGGGGCGGGCATCCCGATCGCGCGCCGGCGTTCGGCGGCGACCAGCACGTTGACCAGGTCGTTGACGGTGGACTTCACCTCGGACAGACCGGTCAACGCGTCGAGTTCGGCGCGCAGGCCCGCCACGTCGTCCCCGCCGGGCCCGGCCGACCGCTCGGGAGCGGCGCCGAGGTCGTCGGGGGTGAGCACGGTGAGTTCGGAGGGGTCGGCGGGCGGGTCCTCGCCGAGCCGGTGCGCCTGGCGGTCCACCATCTCCTCGAAGACCTTGCGGGCCTCACGACCGTTACCGAACGCCGGGCCCTTGGGCAGCGCCTCGAAGTGCTGGAGCAGCAGGGGGCGCAGGTCCGGGGAGAGCGTGTACTGGTGGACGGCGCCGAGGCGCTCCACGATGCTCACCAGTTCCTCGGCCCCGTAGTTGGGGAAGGTGATGGTACGCGCGAAACGCGAGGCCAGGCCGGGGTTGGAGGACAGGAAGCCGTCCATCTCGGCCGCGTACCCGGCGACGATCACCACCACCTCGTCGCGGTGGTCCTCCATGAGCTTGACCAGGGTGTCGATGGCCTCCTGACCGAAGCCGCCGTTGTCCTCTGAGGAGAGCGTGTACGCCTCGTCGACGAACAGCACGCCGCCCCGGGCCTTCTCGAACACCTCGGTGGTCTTGATGGCGGTGGCGCCGACGTACTGCCCGACCAGGTCGGCTCGGGCGGCCTCGACGACGTGCCCGTAGCGGAGCACGTCCAGGTCGGCCAGTACCCGGCCGTAGAGGCGTGCCACGGTCGTCTTGCCCGTGCCCGGAGGACCGGCGAAGACCAGGTGGCGGGCGACCGGCGGCGAGGGCAGGCCCATCTCGGCTCGGTGACGGGCCATCTTGTTGCGGTTGATGAGGGTGGTGACCTCGTCCTTGACGCTCTCCAGCCCGATGAGGGCCTGGAGTTCGGCCAGCGGGCCCCGCTCCTCGTCGTCCTCCGGGTCGTCCTCGGCCGACGCCCCCGGCACGGAACCGGCCGCGACGGCGTCCGGCCCGAAGAGGTCCTCCGCCTGGTTGTCCTCGCTGACGAGGGAGCTGGCTTGGACGTGGTCACCGGCGACGGTCTGGCGCAGCCCGGCCCGGCCGTTGCCGCGCACCGTGCAGCCGTCGAGGACGACCTCCTCGCCCGTGCCGACGAGCACGCCGTCGCCCCCGTTGCCGACGAGTTCGCAGGAGCGCAGCACGGCGCGGGCGCCCGCCGCCACCAGGACGCCGTTGCGGGTGTTCTCGTGCGAGCGCACGCGCAGCGCCGTGATCTCCCCCTCCGAGTGCACGGCGACCCCGTCGCCGCCGCACTCGGAGACCTCGCTGTCACGCAGGTCGAGGACGGCGCCGCCAGCGGCGGCGAGCCCGTTCTCCCGGGCGCCGACCACGCGAACCCCGCTCAGGGAGGCCCGCGCCCCGGCCGCCGCGTACACCCCGGTCCGCCGGGGACGGGTGACCTCCACGTCCTCCACGCGCCCGCCGCCGCCCTCCCAGCGCACTCCGTGGCCGCGGGCCCCGGTGACCGTGCCGTTGCGGAGGAAGGGGGCCGCGCCGGAGAGGATCTCGACACCCGCTCCGGCGGTGCGCCCCACGGTGACGCGGTCGAACTCGGCGGTGGAGTCCTCGGCGACGTGGATTCCGGCGGACTCCGCCCCGTGGACGTTCAGGCCGCTGAACGCGGTGGAGGAACGGCCCGTGACGCTGACCCCCTCCGCCTTGGCGTCGCGGACGTCGCACTCACGGAGGTGACCCCGGGCCTTGTCCTCGGCGACGATGCCCGCGCCACCGCTGCCGGTGACGCGGACCCGCTCCACGCGGGGGTCGGTACCGGCACGCAGGACCAGGCCCCGGCCCGCGGGACGATCGACGGTGAGGTCGCTGACGGTGACGGAGGACCGGGTGGAGATGACGACGCCGTCGTCGGCGACCGCGTGCACCCGCAGGCCGCTCAGGCGGGTGGCCGCGTGCTCGTCGATCACCACGGCGGCCTTGGTGGTACCCGAGACCGTGCAGTCGCTGATGTGTCCGGCGCCTCCGCCGGCCGCGTAGATCCCGTTGGCGCCGGCGTCGCGGATGGTGCACCGGCGCACCTCGGGGGCGCCCTTGTCGTTGATGACGACGCCGCTGGTACCGACGTCCTCGATCACGCAGTCCTCGATGACGCTGGTCTGCTCGGAGGTGACGACGATGCCCGCGCCCTCACCGCACCGCACCGTGCAGCCCCGGAGCGCCAGGGCGCCCTTGTCCCGGGCGAGCACCGCCGCCCAGGAGGAGCCCTCGACCTCGCAGTCGGCCAGCTCGACCTGTCCGGCGGCGGCGTCGACCACCGGGGCCTCCTTGTCACGGCCGCGCAGGACGAGGCCGGTGAGCTTGACCGCCTCGGCGACGGAGGTGACCGCGGAGCCGGAGGAGCACAGGATCTCGACGGTCCCGGGCCCCTCGGCGGCCATCAGCGTGACCACGCGTGAGAGCACGAGCTTCTCGTCGTAGCGGCCCGGTGCCAGTGACAGTACGGCTCCGTCACTGGCGGCGGCGAGGGCCTCGCCGATGGTGCGGAACTCGGCTCCGCCGGAGGGGTCGACCGCGCGCACGTGACGGTTCATCGCCTGTCGTCTTCCTTTCTGTGCCCGCGGGCCGGTGGGCCCGCGGGCTTGTCCTACAGTGCCGGTCAGGGGTTACCGGCGACTACCCGGCCGTCAGCGGCACTCGGTCTCGACCACGGAGATGGGCAGCTGCGGGGCTTCGCCGCCCTCGGGGATGGGGCCCCGGTTGCGTGCGCGCAGCGTGAACGAGTTGCCCTCGGGCTGGAACTCGGTCAGCGCCCAGTACCGGCCGCCGTCGGGCTTGGTGACCTCGAAACCGCCACGGAAGCCGTCAGCGGTGTTGTCACCGTCGAACAGCTCGTAGTGCATCGGGACGCCGTTGGCCCACAGCGGTTCGGGACCGTTCTGCACGAGGATCTTGACGGTGCAGGTGGACCCGGGCCGGTTGGGCCAGAACGTCCACTCCGCGGAGGTTCCGCCACCGTCGGGGTCGCCGCTCACGGCCATGACATCGTAGCCGTCGACGCATCCGCGCTCGGTGTAGCCCGAGGGCCCCGAGCGCCAGACGCCGTCTCCGTGCACCCGGTAGCGGGCGCCCTCGTTGCTGCACCCGGGGCCCGAGACCGCGAAGAAGGACTCCGGTTGGGACTGCGGCTGGGGCTCGGGTTCGGGCTCGGGTTCGGGCTCGGGCTCCGGTTCGGGCTCCGGTTCCGGGTCGGGCTCGGACCGGTTCTCGTCGGAACCGGTCTCCTCGGGCTCCGCGCCCTCACTGAGCGGTGTGCCGCTCTGACCGGACCGGGCGGTGAGCGGCGATGCCACCGCACCGTCGGGCTCGCCCTCGACTCCGCCCTCGGGGTCGCCCTCCTCGTCCTCGTCCTCTTCCTTCTGCGGGCCCTTGCCGGGGGCCGGGTCCTTGGACCCCTGGGGGGGGTCGTCCTGGCCCTGGCCGCCGCGTTCGTTCAGCAGGGTGTCGAGAAGCGACCCCTTCTCCACGGTCACGCCGAGGGGGTCGCCGACGCCGCCGCCCTCACCGCCGTCGCGGCCGCCGTCCTCGTCGTCCTCCTCGGAGGCCCCGACTGGCGGAACGCCCTGAGGCCCCCCCGACGAGGGCTCCACGGGACGCTCGGGGACTCCCCCGCCCGTCCCTCCGGCGGCACCCGCGCCCGCACCGGCGGAGGCGGGGTCCGGCACGGAACCGGGCTCGGTACCGGTGTCGGCGCCGGGCGGAACGGGGGTGTTCGGCTGGACCTCGGGAACGTACCCCTGCACGCCCGTGCCCGAGGCCGACGCGGAAGCCGAGGAGGTGGCCTGGTCCGCGAAGCCGCCGCCCGCCGCGAGGTCGCCCTGGAGGAGGGCGTCGCCCTGCTGGTCCTGGGCGGCCGAGAAGCCGAAGGGGGCGGCGACCAGCATGAGCCCGGCGATGGCCGCGACCGCGAGCACCGGACGGCTCGGACGGTAACGGTCGTCGTCGGCCTTCACTGCGCCGTCCGCCGAGCGGTCGGCACCGCCGCGCAGGGCCAGCGCCCCGAGGAGGGCGCGGCGTCCGCGCTCGGTGCTGTCGGTCGCGGTGTCGGTCGCGGTGTCGGTCGCGGTGTCGGCCGCGACCGGGGCGGCCCCGGTGGACGCGGCCGCGGGGGTGGTGGGAGCGGTGTGGGGGGCTGTCTGCCCTGGGCCGGGCTCGGACGGGGCCCCGATGGCGTCCCTGGCCTTGGCCGAGGGCGCCTCCCCCGTCGAGCTCAGCACGGGCCCCGGGCGGTGGGGACCGCGCGCTGCCTCGTTGTTGTCCGTCATTCTTCGTTTCTTCCTTTCGGAAACCGGAGGTCCTCCGGCGGGTCGGGGGCGGCCGCGAAGAGCGGCGCGGTGGGGAGGGTCTGTGGGCGGTCAGCCGCGCGGGTTGATGGCGGAGAAGAAGGTCGACAGTACCGAGGGTCTGACCGGGGGGTCGGCGGTCGGCTGGAGGGGCGGCGGGTTCTGGGTGTTCTGGGTGTTCTGGGTGTTCGTGTTCTGGGACTGGTTGCCGCGCGTGTTCCGGTCACGCCGGTCTTCGCGCGAGGTGTCGGTGGTGTCGGTGGTCTCCGTGGGGGCGGGGAAGGCGCGCTCCAGTGAGTCGAAGTAGGCCCTCAGGGCCCGGCGGTGCTTCGTGAGGGCCTCGTGCAGTTCCTGGCGGCGTTTGACGAGGTCGCTCAGGGCGTCGACCGTCTCCTTCGAGAGCCCGTTGGTGGTGCCCTCGCTCTCCCGCAGCCTCTCCAGTTCGTTCTTGGCCGTCTCGTACTCGGCCGAGGTCCGGGCCTCCGGACGGTTCCAGCCGCGGTCCTCGGCGGTGGAGCCGAGGAAATCCCGGATCGCCTGGACTCCCCGGGAGGTGTCCGCGGACCAGATCCGCGGGTCCAGGTCGGGGCCCACGGACAACAGGTCCCGGGCCGCCCGCGCCCGGGTCCGGGCGTCCTCCGAGCGGTCCAGCCCCAGCTCGTTGTCGACCGCCTTGCCGAGTTCCTTCTCGGAGTCGGCCGCCTTGTCCTGGTTCTCGGCCACCGTGTTCCAGGCGTCGATGGAACCCTGGTCCACCCCGGTGGCCAGCGCCCGGACCTGCTCCGCACTGAGCCAGACGTCGACGGTGGTCCGGGTCGACTCCGCCTTGGGCGGCGTCCCGGACGCGGTGTCCTGAGCGACCAGCAGGGCGTCGACGGGGAAGCGCACCAGGTAACCCTGGCCCTTGGCGGGGGCGGCGGCGTCGGTGCGCGCGGTGGAGGACGCCTGCTTTCCACCGCCCGAACCGGTACTGCTCGCGCCCGCGTCGGACAACCCGCCGCCGACGAGGGCCGAACCCTCGTTGAAACCGGAAGCGGGCGAGGAGACTCCCTTCATGCCGGACAGGTCGATCCCGGTGTTGAGCGCCGCCGACCCGCTGTGCGCGACGGAGATCTCCTCGCGGTGCGTGTTCGAGCTCTCCTTGCCGGTCGCCAGCTCCTTGACGGCACCGATGATGGTGGCGTTGTCGGGGTCGACCTTGGTGAAGAGCTTGGTCTCCAGGCCGGGTACGGCGAAGGGGCCCTGCGGGTCGTCTCCCACCAGGGTCGCGCCCCCGTTGTCGGACGACTGGCCGAACAGCCCGCGCAGCACCTGCTCGTCCACGGCCGCGGACAGCATGTCCGCGCGCGATCCGGCCCGGCCCTCGCGGAGGAACGTGACGGCGTCGCCAACGTCGCGCGAGGCGCCGTCCGGGTCCCAGCCCAGTGCGCGCGCCTGCGCGATCAGCGCCGCGTCGGCGATCGGCCCCCGCCCCACCGACTCGGGCGGAGGCAGGGCGTGGTCCGAGCGCCCGGGCCCGCCCCGCCAGTCGTCGGCGAAGGACTGGATGTCCCGGCCTCCGCCTGCCGGAGGAGTGACCGCCTGGGGGGTCGGGGGCGCTGGCGTCTCGGCGGTCGGCTGTGTGGGCTGGAACGCCCCTGCCTGGAACACCTCGTTCCGGTCGCCCACCGGAACGGTCCCGTTGAGGACCCCCCGTGAGCCGCTCCCGTACCAGCGGTCCAGGGACAGGGAGAAGTCGACCTTCATCTGCGAGGTGGAGTTGACCCCGGGCGCCTTGATGGTGCGCGTGGTCGTGTCCGAGGTGGCGTCCGCCTCCAGCTTCGTGTTGGTGGTCGCGCTCTCCCAGCCGGTTCCGGCGGTCCCGGTGTTGGACTGGTAGCGGTCGCCGGGGAACTCGGGTGACCCGTCGGGCTTGGTCCCGGTGGCGTGGACGGGGTTGAAGCCGCCGTCCAGACCGGCGGTCACGCCGTGCTTCTTCTGCTTGCCCTGGGAGGCGGTCTTCTCGGCGGACTGCGCGAGGGAGCGCTCCGACGCCAGACCGGACTCCACCGAGTGGAACCGGGGCGTGCCGTCGCGCCCCAGGCCCAGGCGTATCCAGCCACTGCTGCTGAAGCGCTGCTCTCCGAAGTTGGCCTCCCGCACCCGGATGGGCAGGACCAGACCGCCGGTCTGGAGCCTGCGGTTGGTCCCCCGCGTGTTGGTGGCGGAGAGGGCCACCTTGATGTCGTGCTTGCTCTGGTCGGTCAGCTCGACCCCGTACTCGCGCACCTGCTGGTCGATCTGGGCCACCGCCCCGGCGGTGTCGATGCCGTTGAGGGCGTAACCGGAGCTCTCCCTGCCGGGAACGAACCCGATGTCGTCCGGGACGGAGCGGGCGTTGGAGAGCGCGGTGTCGAGTCCGGCGGTGCCCGGCAGGGCCCCCTTCTGCGCGAGGTCGAGGACCCGGTAGCGGGACTCGGACGAACCGGCTTCGGTGTGGTTCGGTTTCTGGGTCCGACCGCCGCCCGAACCCTTCTTGATCGGCACACCGTCCGCGTCCTTGGTGGAACCGAACGGCATCGACACGAAGGCGTTCCAACGGGTGCGAATCCTGCCTGCCACGCTGAAGTCGTCGGAGGTCGTCACTCCGACGGTGCTGCCGGGCAGGGAGACCTTGTCCTCCTCTCCGAACGTGTTCGAGTCCCCTGCCGTCTGGGTCTTCTTCGAGGCCCAGGGCACGATGCCGAGGGAGCCGCGGACACGGTTGTTCCTGGTGTCCGACTGGTTGGGGGCGCCCTCGCCCTTCAGCCCGAGCAGCGTGTTGTGCGACGTGCTCTCGCTGGTACCGGTGCCCCGGTCGGTCTCGGTCTTGTAGGTGAGGTCGAGGCCGCTGTCGAGCACGGCGTCGGAAGTGCGCATCCCCTTGCGGTCGGCGCTGATGTCCAGGTTGAGGTCGGCGCGTTTGCGCACTCCGTCCTCGAACTGCCCCTGGAGGGGCAACCCGCCGTCGTGGACGTCCATCGTGTGGGCGGCCAGGGCCTTGGGCGAGCTGAGGACCTTCCAGTGGCCGAGGACGGCCTCGCTGGAACGGGAGGCCGCGGTGAAGCCGGGGGCGGACTTGACGATGTTCACGATGTGGTTCCAGAGCCCTGGGGACTCCGAGTACTTGGGTGCGTGCGGCAGGCCGTCGAGGTCGAGGGGCGCCCTGCGGCGAGGCGGCGGGGGCCGGTCGTCGGTGTTCTGACCGTCCTGGTCACGCTGGTCGCCGTCGTGGTCACTGTCCTGGTCACGCTGGTCACCGTCGTTGTCCCGGTTCGTTCCGTTACCGCCACCGTCCTGGTCACGCCGGTCACCGTCGTTCGACCGGTTGTCGTCGTTCTGACGGTTCCGGTCACCGTCGTCCTCTCCGTTCCGGCTACGCGTGTCGGTCGACTCGTCCTCCGCCGTCGGCCTGTGCAGCCGGGTGTCACGGTCACGGGAGAACGCGTGGTCGTCCGCCCTACCGCGTGCCTCGGCGGCGGCCCGGTGGGCGTCCCGTTCGCGTTCCAGAGCCTGGGTCAGCCGGTCCCTGCTGTCGGTGAGGTCGTCCCGCGCCCGGACCGACTCGTCCCGGCGCTCGCGGGCCTCACCGGCCTCCCCCTCCACCTTCTCCGCGTTCTTCGCGGAGTCTTCGGCCAGGGTGTGCGCGTCGTCGGCCTCCGTTCGCAGATCGGCGGCCGCGTTCTCGTCCCGGGTCGCCCCGGCCTCCTCCACGGAGGCCTTGTCGTTCTGGGCGTCGGCCCTGTCCTTCAGGTCACGTGCGTCCTGGTCCGACCGCTGTGACTGCGCGTGCAGCTCCTGGACCCGGTCCGAGGGGGCGGGCCGCTGCGGCGGGGTGCCGGACGCCTCCCCCTCCGTGGGCGGCGTCGCCCGGGAGTCGCGGTCCGCCTCGGCGTCCGCGACGGCCCGGTTCGCCTGCTGTTCGGCGTCGTTCAGCCGGTTCCAGTTGTCCAGGGCCGTGGTCCAGGCCCGGTCGGCGGAGTTCTGGTCCGGTGTGTCTCCGAGGGAGTCCAGTCCCGTGTCACGCAGGTCGGGCAGCGGGGTGGGCCGCGCGGTCCGCTTCTTCGGCGGGGTCTCGCCTCCCGCGGAGCGGTCACGGGAGTCCGTCTCGGCCTGGAGCGCGTCGGCGTAGGCCAGTGCCCGCTCGATCGCGTCCCTGCGTTGCCGGGCCGCGTCCGCCAGGTCGCGGGCGGCGTCCAGACGCTCCTTGGTCGCGTCCCTCCGCGCGTCTTCGGCCTTCTTCTCCGCGTCCTGCGCGGCCTTCTCGCGCTCCTGGGCGATCCTCTCGTTCTCGTCGGCGGTCTCCCGGGCCTCCCTCGCCAGCCGCTCGGCCTCGGTGACCCGGTTCTCGCGGTCGGTGAGCTGACCGGCGAGATCCTCGTTGTTCCTGACCTCGGTGTCGGCCACGTCCACGGCGTCGCGGGCCTGCTGGGCCGTGTCCAGGGCCTGCCGCAGGTCTTCCTGGACACGGTTCTCCGCCGTCGTGCGCTCGGCCTCCGAGGCGAAGGGGCCGAGCTCGCCCGGAACGGGGGTCGTCTTGGGGCCCTCCACCAGCACGCGGGGGCCCTGCGGGGTCGGGCCGGCGCTCTGCGGGGTGACGTCGAAGGGGGTGTTCGTCCCGATCGACGCCTCCAGGTGCAGCGCGTAGGACCACGAGTCCAGATCGCCCTTGGCACTGGAGGCGGACTCCACACCCGACTTGCGGTTCCCGGACAGCGGGGTGGCCTTCTCCTGTTCGAAGGTGTAGCTGCCACCGAAGTCGACGATGCCCTTGGGAAGGCCGGAGGACGTCGAGCCGATCCGGGCCTGGACGTTCGCCGCCGCCTCACCGACCACGGCGGTCGAGTTCTGCTGACCCGTTCCCTGCGCCGTCGAGGCGTTGAGGCTGGTGCTGAGGGAGCCACCGCTCCGGGAACCCTCGAACCGGGCGTCGTCGAGCGTGCCCTTGAGCCGGACGGTGACGAAGTCGGCGCCGTCCCGGTCGTCGCCGCGCACGGAGGACGTTCCGGGGAACTTGCTGACGAACGAGCGCCACTTGCCGGGAGCGGGCAACATCGCATTCCGGAGCCCGCCGGTGCGCAGGTAGATCTCGACCCCGTCCCCGATCAGGTTGTCGGACTCGCCGACCGCGCGTCCCACCTTCTCGTAGATCTCCAGGGTGTTCTGTACGCGCTGGTCCTGGCCGCGCCAGAGGCTGCCCCAGAACCCGCGCCGGTCCCCCCGGGCCCCGGAGGGGTCGTTCACCAGTTCGGGGTGCTTGTTGAACACCTCCTGGTGGATACGCCGGGCAGCGGCGTTCATGGGGGAGTCGCCGTTGGTGTCGCGCAGGCGTCCGTCGCCCCACTCGGACCGGATCGGGACCGCCTGGCTCAGGTTGTCCACGCCGTCGTTGTGGAGACCGGGGGTGCTGGGCGCGGTGGGACGGGGCCCGGTGTCCTGGCCGGTGCCGTTCCCGGCGTCGGCCATGGCCCGGGCGTCGGGGGTGGGCACCTGGTCGAGCGTGGTGAGGTTCAGGGTGCCGGGGCTCACGAGGGGTGTCTTCGCGGCCGAGCTTCCGCCGGGCTCGTTGGTGGTCGTGTTCGTGGTGGTGTTGGTGTTCGGGTTCCCGGTGTTGGTGATGGTGGTGTTCGTGGAGCTGGTGTCCGGGGTGGTGGTGTTCGTGGAGCTGGTGTCCGGGGTGGGCTGGGGTTCGGTGGTCGTCACGTTGTAGGTACGGGTCACCCGGTAGAACGCGGAGTCGCCCTTGGTCCCCGGCCCGTACACGCGTTCGCTGCCGTGCTCGGTGTTGCGCGTGTGCTTCTGCGTGCCCTTACCACCCCCGCTCACCTCACCACCCGCCCGGATGGCCGGGGTCGAGTCCCCGCCGGGGATGATCGTGCCGAGGACGCCGACACCGACCCGGACGTCCTGCTTGTTGCTGCGGCCCGCGCTGCTCTGGGCGTTGGCGGCGGACTTGTCGGTGTCGGAGAAGGAGGAGTCCTTCATCTCCGGCCCGATCCGTTCGTAGGCGACCGGTCCGCCACTGATCTCGACGAACTGCGTGTTCCCGTCCTTGTCCGTGTACGGGAAGCGCAGCACCTCGCCCTGGTCGGCACGGCCCAGGTTGTCGCGGATCGTCCGCATGTCGACGGGGAAGTTGCCGGGGGCGTCGCTGTCCAGGACCCCGAGCGTGCGCGAGAACCGGGGGGCGCGGATCGGCGTCCCGTTGCCGTCGCCCTCGCGCGAGGTCGGGTCGTCGGTTCGGAACCGCTGCGGAGGGGACTGTCGGCTCGTGCCGGACTCGCCGTCACCATCGCCGTTCTCGGTGCGCAGATGGCCCGGCAGGACCACGTCGACCACGTCGTTCAGCCGGTCGGAGAACTCGACCCGGACGGGCTCCCCATCCGACTCCTGCTGCTGTGGCCGTTGGTCGTCCCCCTGCTGATCGCCGCCGGGCTCGAGCCGGGTCGGCGGGGGCGTCGTCTCCAGGGTGGCCGTCACGGTGATGTCGGCGGTGAAGCGCGCGGGGTCTTCCCCGTCGACGTCGACCTTGCGCTTGTGGCGCCGTTCCCCGCTCATCTGGTACTCGGTGCCGCGTTGGCGGACCGAGAAGTTCGTCTTCAGCTTCGGGGTGATCAGCGCGGGCTTGCCCGCGATCTCGCCGATGACGGTGACCGGGAGCACGGGGTTGAAACCCTTGCGCCCCTGCTGGGCTCCGGTGCTCACGGACTTGGCCCGGTTCTCCGCGGCATGTGCGGAACCGGTCTTCCGGTCAGGTGAACTGGTGGTGTCCCGCCACTCCCGGTCGACGGTCAGCTGGAGGTTGCCCCGCGGTGGCGGGGTGGTGTCACCGGTGGTGCGGTCGCCGGTGGGGAGGTCGTGGACGGGGATGGTGAACGTCTGGTCCTGGTCGGGGCGGACCTGGCCGTTGGAGATGTGGTCGAGGGCGCGGTCGAGCGCCTCGGGGTCCGGCCGGACCCCGTGCTCGGCCAGTTGGTCGGTCAGGCGCTGGCGCAGCCCCTGGACGTCGGCGTCGGGGTTGACGTGCACGCCGGAGAACTCGCCCCCGTCGTTCCCGGAGTCGATGTCGGTGAGCAGGTCGAGGACCTGCCGCGTCTCCTCGCTGACCGGGGTCGGGGTGGTTTCGGTGGTGGTCGTCTCGGTGGTCTCGGTCGTCTCGGTGGTGACGTTCGGGTCGACGACCACGTTCGAGTCGTCGTTGAGGTTGTCGGTGGTGCTCTCGCTGTTGCCGAGCCCCTCGGAAGCCACCGTCTCCGTG
>NZ_JBEYHA010000032.1:0-33864 GCF_040635075.1 Nocardiopsis sp. NPDC007018 | reverse complement strand
ATGACGTTCGGGTCGACGACCACGTTCGAGTCGTCGTTGAGGTTGTCGGTGGTGCTCTCGCTGTTGCCGAGCCCCTCGGAAGCCACCGTCTCCGTGGTGGTCGTCGTCTCGGTGGTGACCTGCTGCGGCGGCGGTGGCGGCCCCTGCCTGTGGGTCGTGTCCTCGTTGCTCGGGCCGCCGCCCCGGTTCGAGACGTCCGTCATCTCGTGGTTCTCGGTCTTGGGTCCCCTGTCGAACCACCTGCCGAAGGGAGACGCGGCACGGTGGTTCCCACCGCTCTCCGTCGTCACCGGCACGGGGCCGCTCGGCATCCGCGACAGCGGTGACTCCATACCGGCCCCGCGCGCGGTGTCGAGGGCGTGGTCCCAGCGTCCGTCCGAGGTCCACTCGCGCACCGCGTCGTCGAACGCGTCCCGCAGCCGGGGCGGCAGGTCGGACCGCACCCGGTCGTCGTCGCGGCCGAGGACACGGTGGTCGTAGGCGGCGCCGAACAGCGCGATGGTGTCGTCCTGGCTCCGCGTGCCCTCGGGGTCGAGCAGACCGGCCAGGTCACGGTGGACCGAACCGGGGAGGTCGCCCAGCCGGGTCGGCGGGTCGTAGCGCGACCCTCCGTCGGCCTGCTGCTCGATCTGCTCCAGGTAGTGGTTGAGGATCTTCGGCGGCGCGCCGTCGCGCCCGCCGGGGGCGTCCATGTAGCCGCCCGCGTCGTGGATCGCGCTCGAACCGGGCGTGCCCCGGAGCACCGCCTGGGGGCGGCCGGA
Organism: Nocardiopsis sp. NPDC007018; assembly: GCF_040635075.1. NCBI lineage: Bacteria > Bacillati > Actinomycetota > Actinomycetes > Streptosporangiales > Nocardiopsidaceae > Nocardiopsis > Nocardiopsis sp. NPDC007018. The sequence goes on along the minus strand of NZ_JBEYHA010000032.1, from coordinate 33,103 downwards.
CTCCTCCTGGGAGGGGTCGCGGTACTCGTCGTTGAGGCCGAGCCGGTGCAGGGTCTCGTGCAGCCACACGTCCGCCCCGTCGTCCAGGCGCCAGTTGGCGGTGTCGCTGCGGCCCTTCAGGTCCGGGTTCTCGTGGACCCAGGTGACGTCGGCGTGCGGTTGCCCTTCGGGGCCCACCTGCTCCACGCGCACGTGCAGCTGGTCGCCGCTGTCGGGCAGCCGGTAGCGCTGGTTCACCACCTCGTTGAGCCGGTCCGTGAAGTCGCGCCGCGCGGTGGCCGCCTGGTCCGGAGTGACCCCGGGTCCGGTGTCGAAGTTGATCCGGACGGTGAGCTCGGTGACGTGTGTCGGGCCGTCCGGGTCGGGGTTCGGCAGGGGGACGCGGCGCACGTCGAAGCCGCGTTCGGCGATCGAGACGATCGGGGAGTCCTTGGTGGACCCGTCCAGGATCTCGACGCCGTCCGTGTCGACCCCGGACCGGTCGCGGTTGTTCCCGACCCTCGTCGGTTCGACGCCGTCGCGGGCGTCCTGCCAGTCCGTGGGCGGCCGGAGCCCCTCGGAGACGGGGGCCGGGGCGTCGGGGTCGGGGCGCGCTTTGGGCGGCGGCGGGGTGTTGGCCGGACCGCGTCTGGCGTCGCCTGTGGTGGATTCCGTTCCCTGGCCGGCGGGGTTGTTGGGGGCGACCACGACGGGCACGGGAGCGCCGTTGGTCTGGGGGGTGGTGTCGCCCGAGTCGCCGCCCTGGTACGTCGCCGAACCGGGGTCGTCGTCCCGGCCCTGGTTCTGGTCGTCACCGTGGTTCTGGGTGACCTGTGCGTCGGGGTCGGGACGAACGGGGGTGTCGGTGTCCTGCGAGCGCGTGTCGTCGCGGCCGGGGTCGTCCTGGAACGGCCGGGAGCCGGTGTCCGTGGTCTCGTCGCCCGCAGGCGTCTCGACGTCGCCGTCGCGGCCGGTGCCGTTGGGGCGCTGGGTGGAGGTCTGGCCGTCGTTGGAGCCCTGTCCGCCCGGGTTCGGGTTCGACGCGGTCGGGGTCTGGGCGGGAGCGCCCTGTCCGTCGCCGGTCCGGTCGCTGTCCTGGTCACCGGAGCGGTTGTCGTTCGCCGGTGCGTCCTGGTGGGGCGATTCCTGGTGGGGCGATTCCTGGACGGGGGCGTTCGGGTCCGGCGACCCCTGGTCGGACTCACCCGGGTTCGCAGCCTCCCGCACAGGAGAATCCCCGAGCCCGTCCTGGTTCTCCGGACCCGGGCCCCGCACCACACCGTCACCGGTCGACCCGTCGTTGACCGGCGAGTCCTGGTTCGACCGCTCCTCACCGGACTCGTTCCGTCCGGGGGTCTCCCGCACGGGCCCGTCCTGGTTCGGGTTCTCCCGGAGCGGCGCGTCGCCGCTCTGGTTCGGGGTACCCGTCCGCTGATCGTCGACCGTCGTGTTCTGGTGCGGCGACTCCTGTTCGGGCTCGCTCTGGTTCGGGGTCTGGTCGGTGGTGTCCCCGGCCCCGTTCCGGTGCTCCGACCCCGGCCCCTGGATCGCGCCGTCACCGGTGGACTCGTCCGGGACCGGCACGTTCTGGTGCGGGGAGTCCTGGACCGGCCGCTGCCCGGACTCGTTCTGCTGCCCGGTCTCTTCGGCGGTGTCGTTCCGACCCCCGGTGTTCTCGTCCTGACCGCCGACGACCGGCGCGTCGCCGGTCCCGTCGTTCTCCTCGGACGGGTTCGGCGGGCCGCCCCGGTTCAGGTGGTCAGTGTCGTTCCCGTCGCCGCGCTGATCGTTCCCGGACTCGTCGGAGGTCTGGTTCCGGGAGCCGCCCGACCCGGCCTCGTTGGAGCCACCTGCCTCGTTCGAACCACCGCTCTCATTGGAACCGCCGCTCTCGTTCGAACCACCGGCCTCGTTCGAACCACCGCTCTCGTTGTTCGGCGGCGCGGCGGGCCGGTAGGGGCCCTGGTCCGACTGGCTGTTGGTGTCGGAGGACTCGGTGGTCACCTGTTGGGGTGGAGGGGGAGGCGGCGGGGCCGAGTTCCGCGAGGACTCGGTCGACGTGTCCTCGTCCCGCGAACCGCGCGAGTCGTCGCCCCGGCCCGACGAGGAGGAGTCGTTCGAGGTGGAACCGTCCGAGGAGGTACTCGTGGACGCGGTGTTCGTCGTGGTGTCGTTCGAGGACGACTCCGAGGAACCACCGCCCGTGTTCGGGAGCCCGCCACCGGGTCCGTCGCCCGTGCCACTCCCGCCGCCGCCCTCGACCGGCCCCGGCGTGGGATTGGGGACGTTGGGCACCCCGTTGGGCAGCCCCGCGTTCCTCAGCTGGTCGAGGAGCAGCAGCCCGCCCTGGGTGAGGCTCTGCTGGACCGCGCCGGAGACGAGCCCCGACACACCGGAGAGCCACGTGATGGAGAAGGTCTTCTCGTCACTGAAGAGCAGGTTGAACAGGCCCTCGCTGAGCATCCCCTGGGCCGCGTTGGCGATGCCCCCGCCGCCGAGCTGGGCCAGGAAGTTCTTCCAGTGCGACCCCACGTCGGAGAGCCCGTCGCGCACCCCGGTGGGCACCCCCGTGGTGAGGAAGTCCTTCAACTTCGGGTCGAGGTTGCGCCCGTACTTGTTCACCACGTCGTTCAGGGCGTCGCCGAGGCCCTCCTTCCCCCAGTTGCGGGCGAAGGCGTCGGCGTACTGATTGCCGAACTCGCGCGCCTCGTTGCGGCCCAACGAGTCGCCCAGCGAGTTGGAGAACTGGTCCCCCATGTCGTTGCGGAAGCGCTCTCCGTCGACGGGACGGTTCCAACCGGGCCGGTTGTCCATGCCGTAGGGACGCAGCAGTTCGTCGCTGTTGCGCCCCATGATGTCGCCGATGCCGTTGGGGAGGTCCCCCGGGCCCTTGCCCGCGCTGCCCGAGGGGAAGTTGTCCCCGAGGTTCTTGGAGATGGAGGGCCCGGTGGTGTTGCCGAGCAGCTTGTTGAACTGGTTCGACAGGGCGCTTCCACCATAGACGGCGGCGGTGCCCAGGAACCCGTCCAGCATGGCGCCCTTGGCGGCGTCCTCGGTGAGCTTGCGGTCCCACCCGTCGCGGTTGCCCTGGTCGATCTGGATGCGCTGGATCAGCGCGTCCAGCGTGAGGGCGAAGAACTGGCTGATGGCCATCTGCTGGATCAGCGTGGAGAGCAGCCGGAACAGGACCCGGCCGATGACGGTGCGCGCGATCGCCTGGAAGATCGGGATCTTGGCCAGGGAGGCGCCGAAGGTGTACGGCGCCATGGCGATCGCCCAGGCGATCTCCAGGGCCAGCTGCACCAGCTGGCCGATGATCATCCACTTGGCGTACTGCACCTGCGTGCCCGCGTTGTGGACGTACTCCTGGAGACCCCGGGCGACCGCCGTGCCCTCGCCGAGGTAGTTGTTCTGCCCCGCCGTGAACTCGTCCACCGACTGGTCGAAGAAGTCCGCCGCCGTGGCGTCGAAGTTCTCCCGCACCTTGTTCTTGATCCGGATGACGAGCTGCGGAAGCTCGATCTCCAACCGGTCAGCGGTGGTGCCGTAGACCTGGGCGAGCTCCCACAGCCTCGTCTCGTCGGCGGTGGGCCACTCCGAGCCCGTCAGGACCGAGAACAGGTTGCGGAGTTCGGCGGGCAGTTCCATTCCCATGCGGGTCAGTGCCTCCCGCTGGTACCACCGGCGCCGCCCTGGATACCACCCAGGCGTGCCGCCGTGTCGATGCCGTACTGCTCGGAGCGGCCGAACTGCTTGGCCGTGGCGATGGTGGCCTCGGCGGTGTCCTCGAACGCCGTACCGAGTGTCTTCAGGAAGACCGTGAACTCGTCGCGTGCCGGGAGGTAGTTGGCCTCGAACGACTTGGCGACGGCGTCGCCCTCACCCCAGCACTCGCCCAGGGCGTCAGTCGCGGTGGTGTACCACCGGTCGATCGCCCGTACCTCGGCGGCGAGCTGGTGGATCTCGGCCCCGTCCCTGGCCACCGCTTCGGGGTCGATCGAGATGCGGTCCGACATGGCGCCTCCTTGCTCGTCCTGTCTCTTCCTCATCGTCGCGGGCCGGGAGCGGAGGAGGGTCGGCCCTCCTCCGCTCCCGGCCGACCGTCACCTGGGCGGGTGCACGTTGCCCAGGCCCAGTTCCTCCAACAGCGCGGTGGGATCACCGGCCACCGCCTGTTCCCGTGCCGCCGAGTCGCCCGGGACCAGCCCGCCCATGGCCGTCGAGACCTGCTGGGCCACGTCGCGTCGGGCTCGTTCGACGACCTCGATGATCACCGCGGCGAGTTCCGCGGGCGCCATCATCCGGTACTTCTCGGTCTGGAACCGCATCTCAGCGATCTCGCCTCTGGCGTTCACCTTCACGCTGAGCATCCGGTCCTTGGACACCGCTTCGGCGGTAACCGACTCCAGGTTTGCGCTTGCCTCCGCCAGCCGCTCCTGGCTCTGGCGAAGTTGTTCGAGTGACCTCTCCATCTGACCCTGCAGGGACATGTCCAACGCCGCTCACTCCCTTGTCTTTTCGTGTTCCCGGGCGTCCCAGTGAGGCGGGACCGCCCCGAGCGGAGGTGCCCCACACCTTCTCGTCCTCGGAGAGCCACGTGGTGCGGCTGCGTTCCTGTCCGCCCCCGGCCCCACCACCGCCGGCGCCTCCCATGCCGCCCGGAGGCATCATGGGCATACCTGGGGTGCCCGGGGTGCCGGGTGCCCCGGGGGTGCCCGGGCCTCCGCCCGTGGCGGAGCCGTCCTGGCCACCGCCGTAGCCGCCGAACGGGCTGGTTCCGCCGGGACCGTTGCCGCGTCCGCCTCCGCCGCCGTCGGCACCGCCGCCCACGGAGCCCGAGTCCGCGCGGGGGGTCATCCCGCCACCGCCCGAGCCCGGACCCGAGCCGGACGAGGAGTTCAGGTCGCCGGGACCGCCGATACCACCGATGCCGCCGACACCACCGCCGCTACCGCTGCCCGGGCCCGGACCCGACGAAGAGAGGTCACCGGGTCCACCGATGGAGCCGACGCCGCCGGGGCTCGGGTATCCGCCGCTCCCGCCGCCCCCGGAACCGCCGAGGACCGGTGGCGGCGGGATCTCGACGCGGTCGGAGCCACCGCCGATGTCGCCCGAGCCACCGGAGATGGGAGAACCGGGCCCGTTGCCGTTGCCGCTGCCACCGGAACCGCCCAGGGCGGGGGGATCGGGGAGCGAGGGACGATCCGCGTTACCCGGACCCCCGATCTCACCGGACCCACCCGGGACGGGCGCTCCGGGTCCGTCCCGGTCACCATCGGAACCGCCCATGATCGGAGTGTCCGAGAACCCGGGACGATCCGCGTTACCCGGACCCCCGATCTCACCGGACCCACCCGGAATCGGCGAACCGTTCCCACCGGTGCCCGAACCACCCGACGAGAGATCCAGGTCCCCCCCGGTGGGGACGCGAGCCGGGGGCGGCGGCACGCTGCCGCCGCCCTGGCCCCCGGTGGAGGACGAGAGGTCGAGGTCGCCGAGACCGCCCGGCGGCGGCGCCCCGATCGAGGAGGGCGGCTGGCCGCCGCCCTCCTCGGAACGCGAGCCGTCCGGGTTCAGGACGCTCCCGTCGGGAAGCCGAATGCTGCCGTCGGAGAGCCGCGCGCTCCCCTCCGGGAGTGGCGTGCTCCCTTCCGGGATCTGCGCGCTGCCGTCCGGAGGACGCGTGCTGCCGTCGGGGTTCACGATGGTGCCGTCAGGTAGACGTGTGCTCCCGTCGGGGAGCAGAGCGCTGCCGTTGGGAAGCGGGGTGCCCTGCTCCCGGCGTCCAGAGCTGTTCGAGCCGCCGCCGGTACCGCCGCCGCCCAGGCTGCCCATACCGGGAGCCACGGGTGGTGGGAGGAATCCGCCCGGACCACCGCCGGAGGACGAGGGGTCGCCCCCGATCCCGTCGAGGGGACCTCCGCCGGGGCCGCCCACGCCCTCACCGGGCCCGCCCCCGCCATCGCCGGGGAAGGTGGCCGAACCGCTGACGGGGGACAGGGGTGTTCCGTCCGGGGTGTCCGAACCGGGCGGGCTCGGCGGACCGTCGAGATCACCCGACCCGGGCGCGGGCGGACCGTTCAGCTCGCCCGAACCCCCGGGCACGGGCCCGCCGCCCTCGGGGACGTCCGACCCTCCGCTGTTGGGGCCCTGACCGTTCAGGTACTCCTCGACGATCTCGTCGATCGTGCGGCCGTCGCCCAGAGGCCCGTTACCGCCGCCTCCACCGCCGCCGCTGCCGTCGCCGCCACCACCGCCGCCCTCACCACTACCGCCGTTGAGGTACTCGTCGATGATGTCCTCGATGGTGCGATTGTCACCGTCACCGTCACCGCCGCCACCACCGCCACCGCCGTCGCCGCCGCCGCCGAGCAGCTTTTCGAGGATCTCGTCCAAGGAGGGGGGGCCGTTCTCACCGCCGCCACCACCGCCGCCACCACCGCCGCCACCGGGTGGGGTGACCGCGACCGGAACGAAGGGCAGGATCTCCGAGGCGGAGGTGCTGTAGGTCGTCGAGACCTTGGAGATGCCCGTCGTGGCCGCCTCGCGCAGGTCGGCCAGGTTGTTCCACCAGCGTTCCTTGATCTCGGTCTCGAAGGTCTCCCAGGTGGCCTTCTCGTCGGTCCGCATACCGCGGATCTTGATGATGCTGTCCTCCCAGGTGACCTTGTCCCGCTGGTCCTCCCACCAGTTGCGGATGGTCGAGCGGGGACTGCGGTCGGAGCTGCTCTGCCAGTCGTTGAAGGCGCCGATCACCGCTTGGAGGTAGGTGGGGTTGGCGGCGAGGCGCGCCGAGTTCACCGCGTCGATGGCCGGTTCGACGTAGGTGGCGATGTTCTGGAACTCCAGGGCCAGCTTCCTCAGGTACCCCCGCAGGGCCTCGGCTCCGGCGCCCTCGAACTTCTCGTTGCCCGGCTTCATCTCCTCGGCCAGGGCCCACATCTCGTCGTAGCGGGCGCTGGAGAAGTCACGGAAGTCGCCGAGGTCGGTCTCGATCCGGCTGAGGACACCGCTGTTGAAGGTGCTCGTCCCCACACTGGAGGTGGAGGCGGCGTTGAGGATGGTGCGCATCCGGTCGATGAAGTTGCCCCACACCGTGCCGTCGGTGTCCTTGACGGCGTCGTTGATGTGGATACCGGAGTAGACCGCGAAACCCCACTCGTACCCGCCGAGCTGTTCCGCGTCGGAGGCCCGGCTGTCGAAACCGAACCACTCGTCCGCGCTCTTGGGGTTGTTGACGTTCCAGAAGTAGTTGCTCAGCCAGTTGGTGTCCTTCACCGCCTGGGCGGTGCCCATCGGAGGCGCCGCCCCCTTGTCGTCTTCGTCGGCGAAGGCGTTGATGGAGTGGGCCATCTCCTCGCTGTCGACGGCACCCCCGGACGCGGGCGCCGCGGGGTCGGTCCCCTGCTTCTCTGGGAGGTCCTCGTCAGCCATGGCTTTTCCTCAGGGGCGGGTTCGTGGGGCGAAGGGTCGCTCGGGGAAGGAGCGGACGGGCGCTGTGCCGAGGGCCTCGGCTCAGGACGACTCGGGGGTCTGGTTGGGGGTGTCGTTGGGGCCGTTGCCGCCACCACCCCCTCCGCCCATGGGCGCGCCGTTGGACATGATCTGGCCGACCTGGGCGGCGTCCAGCTCGGCGTCGGACTCCAGCTCCTCGTAGGTGATCGCGCTGTTCCGGATTCCGGCGGACATCCCGACGAGGCGGGTCTCCAGGTCGGTGATCAGGGTGGTGAACTGCGACAGCACGGCGCCGACCTCCGACGAGAGCTCACCGGCGTAGGGGAGAAGTGTCGGGTTGCCGAAGGGCACCTTGGGCGCGGAGGCGCCCTCGCCACCCGGGTAGTGTGTGGACGCCTGCGTCTTCATCTTCGAGACCCTCTCCCGAAGCGGATCGATGTGCGCCGTCTGCAACGTCTTGAGGTAGTCCAGCGTGACCTTGGTCTTTTCCTCTGACACGTCCTGCCCCGTCCTCTCCTGTCCAGCTCTTCGTCGAGCCGCGGTGCGGCGTCATCCGGTGTGGTGCGGTGTTCCCTCGGCCGCGGCGCGGCCCGACCGGACCGGCGCCGCGGCCGAGGGGGGCGGTCAACGGCGGGCACTCCAGTTACCGGCTTCCTGGAGGTCGCCCCTGCGGTAGCGCTCGGTGATGTCGCCGAGGGAGACCTGCGCGTGGCCCAGCAGGGCGCGCATGTCGGCGATGTTGCGCCGCCAGGAGGCGAGGCGCTGGTCGTACTGGTTGGCCGCCTCGCCGACCCAGTCGGCCTTGACCGCCTGGACCTTCGCGTCCAGTTCGTTGATGGCCTGCTCGATGATGTCGGTCTGGCGGCGCAGGTCGATGCCCGCGTCGTCGGCACCGCTGTACTTGATCTCGAATCCGTCCATGGGCATGGCTCCGGTTTCTCTCGATGGTGCGCCCCCGGTCGCGGGGGCGTCGCGGGTCGGATCAGGTCAGGTCAGCGAGCGACGTCGGCCTGGTTGGGGTTGAGCTGGGTGATCCAGTTGGCGGACAGCATGTTCTCGTCCTCCATGGCGTGGAAGTTGCGCTCGGTACCGCCGAGGATGCCGATCATGTCGTTCATGTCGTTCGTGATCAGGCGCAGCTCCTCCAGCCACTTGACCAGCGCCGTGTCGTACTGGGTGGCGGCGCCGCCCTGCCAGTTGCCGCCGAGCAGGTCCCGGACGCCGTCGACGCTGGTGTAGACGCCGTTGCACGTGGTGTGGGCGGTCTCCATGGCGTCGCGGCCGGTCCGCATCGCCTGGTCGGTACTGCGCATCATCGACATGGGGGTCTCCTGGTTCTGTGGGGAGTCACTGGGAAAGGCACCGGGGTTCCCCCGGTTCCGCGAGGGCGCCGACGGGTTCCGTGGCGGCCTGCGGGGTCAGGTCGGGCCCGGTGGGCAGCAGGTCCAGCAGGGCGGTGGAGACGGCGGAGGCCCCGCCGGGCGCGTAGCCCAGGGTCTCGGCGGTCTTGGCGTCGGGCACCGGGTACTTGGCCCCGGTGTCGGTGACCAGGAAGTAGGAGCCGCGGAGCGCGGCCCCGCCCGCCGGGGCCGCACGGACCAGGCCGCCCTCTCCGGAGGGGACGTCGATGAGGTCGGGGGCGGTGCAGGCGGAGGTACTGCCCGCCGGGGGGCGGGCGGCCCGGCCGCCGATGTCGGCCGGTGAGGTGAGCGCCAGCGCGAGCGCGCCGTCCCCCTGGTCGACGACGCACAGCGCCGCGCCCTGGGGGTCGGTGAGCGGCGGGGGCGTGGCGGGCAGGCCGTCGCCGGTGATCGACTCCTCCCCCGACAGGTGCGCGCGCAACTCGTTCACGGTGAGTTCGACCGGGGCGGGATCGGCGCCCCCGTAGGCCTCCTCCGCGGTGAGCGGGTGCCCCAGCAGCAGACGCGCGTGGGTGGCGTCGGTGGGGGTCAGGCCGCCCCGGGTGAGGACGTAGTACTGCTCGGGGCCGCCCTCGGCGGCCGGGACGGTGAAGACCTGGCCCACCCGGGTGTCGGCGCCGCTGACGCGCGGCCCGTCCTCGCCGCGGCCGTCGACGTCGAGCGCGCTGAGCTCGGGTCCGGCGGGCACGCCGTCCAGGACGGCGGCCGAGACGGGGTGCGGGATCACGGTGCCGTAGCCCAGGGACTCCAGGGCGCCGTTCTCCTCGTCGACGGCCAGGCGGTTGCCCTGCCACAGCAGGTGGACTCCGCCGCCTGGTCCGCGGACCAGGACCCCGTCGTCTCCGCCGACGGGGGAGCCGAACGGCGACCGGCCCAGGGTGAGCGAGGTGAGGGTCTCGACGCCGTCACCGGTGTTGACGGTGGTGGCGCACACCTGCCAGACCATCGGGCCCTCCGGGTCCGCCGCGGGGAGGGCGTCGGGGGCGCCCGCGATGCCCAGGGGGGCGCCCACGGGGGTGCCCTCCAGGGAGCGGGCGGCGACCTGGACCGGTTTGGGGTTGGCGGCCAGCAGCAGGGCGGAGGCCTGGTTGGTGACCGGCCACAGGACTCCGCCGGAGAAGACGTACCGGCCCCCGCCGCCCTTGACGGCGACGAGCGTCCCCTCGTTGCGCCAGGAGGTGGCGCCGCCGGGGAAGATCAGACCGAACACGAGGAACCCCACGCACAGCAGTACCGCGAGGACGAGCCCGATGAAGGCGCCGTTGCGGGTGCGCCGCAGGGGCGCCTCGGCGGCGTCCGGGTCGGCGGCGGCCATGGCGGTGGAGAGCCGGCGCACCATGAACGAGTGCGCCTGTACCTGGTCGCGACGGGTCTGCATCAGACCACCCGCTTTCCGGTCCGCCTCATCCGCCGATCCCCCGCATCAACGCCAGCAACCCCAGGTTCGCCGGTACCAGGCACACCAGCACTATCGCGGCCAGGCTCTGGATCAGTTCGCCCGCGCGCCCCCAGTGCGGGATGGGGCGGTTGCCCGGCACGGACCACGCGGCCAGGAGCAGCCCGAGCGCGGCCACCAGCAGCAGGCCGAACAGGACCATGCGGGCGGTGTCCCCGCCGACCAGGCCGCCGCCGACCGCCATGGCCACCAGCCCGTAGACGCCGGAGCCCAGCAGGCACACCCGGTGCCACACGCCGCTGAGTCCGCGCGACTGGAGGAGCAGGATCAGCGCGACGCACACGCCCGCGGTGGAGGCCGTTCCCCCGGGGTGGGCGGCCAGCACGGTCATCGAGGCCGCGCAGACCACGCCCACCACGGCCAGCAGACCGCCGAGGTAGTGGTCTCCGCGTTGGGTGCGCACGCGCACGTCGCGGGCGGGGTGGGGGTCGATGTACTCGCCGAGCTGGCTGACGCCGTCGGGGAGCGGCGGCAGGCGCATCCCCGCCAGCCGGAAGGCCAGGGCGGGGGCGAAGGAGCACAGCAGCAGCACCAGAGCGGCGGCCGAGACGGCCACGCCCGGGGGCGGTGCCTGGTCCCAGAACAGGAGGAGTGCTCCGGCCGCGGCGGTGAACAGCGCTGTGCCGATGATCGCGGTGAAGAACGGCAGGCAGGCTGCCACGGCGGCGATCGCGAGGACCGCCGCGCCGGTCGCCGTCGACGCCCCGGAGAGCATCCGCGCCCCGGTGAGCGTGTTGCTGGGGTCGCCGCCCGGCAGCGTGGCTCCGGCGAAGGCCATGAACAGCACGGCGGCGCCGCCGGTGACCGCACCGGCGACGGGCGCGTCGAAGGCCCGGGAGGCGGCGGCCGCCGCGAGCAGCAGGAGCAGGCCCGTGGACGCCGCGGTCGCGCCGGCGATCCAGGTGGGGCCGAGCAGGGTCAGCAGGGCGAGGGCGCCGAGGAAGCCCACGGCGGCGGTGCCGGTCAGGACGCGCCTGGAGACGACCGGCCCCCACCCGTCGGAGCGCTCGGCCAGGGTGTCGGCCACCCCGTCGACGAGGTCGTCGAAGTGGATCTCCGGCATCTGGTCGGCGCGTTCGCGCAGGTAGAGCGTCTCACCGTCGGTGAGGCCGAGGGTCTCGGCCGTCTCGGACTCGTCGAGCGGCGGCGAACCCAGCCGCTGGAGCACCCAGCCGCCGTGTTCGAGTCCGCTCTCGTCGAGGTCCTCGGTCTCGTTCTCGGCGTAGAGCAGGAACGTGGGCAGCAGCTCGGCCAACGGGAGGTCACAGGGGACCGCGATCTCGAAGGAGGCGTTGGGAGCGCGCACGACCAGGCGGCACAGATCGGCGGCGACGACGTCCGACATCGGTCCTCCTCGCTGGACGACGGTGGCTGGGTCGGTTTACGGGTGCGGGATAAATACACCCGTGGAGGAGACTGGACCGGGGCACGCCATTCCTCCTCGGAAGGGCTGGGGACGGCGCCCCCGATCACGAAATGCTGGGCTAGACTAGCACCACTTGCGGAATTCCGGACATGACGTTTCGGAAACTCTGCCCCGGGGATACCGTTGCTCATTCGGGCCTCGGGGCCCGCCATCGGAAACCGAATCCGACTCTGGGGTTCGGTCCATTCACCCTGTCGTAATAACACCGGTTCGGTCCGCCCGACGCCCCTGCCGCGAATCCCGGCTGACCAGGGGAAAGAGAAGGGATACGCCGATCAGCACCATCCTCGTCCGCAGACCCGCACGCCGCCCCGGGCCCGAGCCGCCCGAGGGCGAGCTCTCCCTCCAGGAGCCGCCGGTCCTCCCTGAGCAGGAGAACAGCATCTCGGGGGTCTTCATGTACCTGCCGATGGCGCTGAGCTCGCTCGCGATGGTGATGATGTTCATCCGGCCCTCCGGGGCGGGTGCCCTGGGCACCGCGATGCCCTTCATCGCGGGCGGCATGATGGTCGTCGGCGCGGTCGCGATGGTCGGCGGCCAGATCCTGCGCGTGCGGATCGAACGCAGCCGCAGGCTCTCCGGCGACCGGCGCGACTACCTGCGCTACCTCGGCCAGATGCGCGGACGGGTGCGGGAGGTCGTGGTGGCCCAGCGCGAGGCGCGCGCGTGGAACGGACCCGACCCGGACGCGCTGTGGTCGCTGGTGCGCACGAGCAGGCTCTGGGAGCGCAGGGGGAGCCACGACGACTTCGCCGAGATCCGCGTGGCCGTGGGGGAGCAGCCGCTGCAGACGCGCATCGCCCCGCTGTCGACCAAGCCGGTGGAGGACCTCGAGCCGCTGTGCGCCCACGCGCTGCGGCGCTTCATCAACGCGTACGCCACCGTCGCGGACTTGCCGGTCTCGCTTTATCTACGCGGTTTCGCGCATCTGGGGCTGAGCGGCGACGCCGAATCCAGCCGTGCAATGGTGCGCGCACTCGTGGGTCAGGTCACAGTTTTTCACGCGCCGGACGAATTGCGTGTGGTCGCTTGTGTGAACGACGAGCGAATGGCCGACTGGGAATGGATGAAATGGCTCCCGCATTGCATGCACCCGAAGGAGCGCGATGGTGCCGGACCCGTCCGGCTGATCGCCCCCGACGCCATTGAGCTGGAAAGACTCGTCGGCCCGGACCTGGCGGACCGGCCGCCCTTCGACCCCCAGGCGGTGCCCGGCCGTGACGAGCCGTTCACGGTCATCATCGTCGACGGCGGAGTCGTGCCGCAAGGGTCGAGGTTGCTCAGCGGCGGCTTTCGCAACGCGATCGTGATCGAAGTGGGCACTGATCGCATGTGGGACGGAGCGCCTCACACACTCTCACTCAGGGTCGAAGGGGATTCCCTGGAGATGTGCGAGCTGGACCGTTCCGGCCGCGAGTCCTTCTCCCACCTCGGACGTCCCGACGCCCTCGACCTGCCGCGCGCCCGCTCCCTCGCGCGCATGATGGCGCCCTACCGGGTCAGCGTCGCCGCCGACGTGGTGGAGCCGCTCACCACCGACTTCGACCTCACCGCCCTGCTGGGCATTCCCAACCTCCACACGTGGGACGCCGCCCGCGAGTGGGAGCGCGAGCGCCCGGAGAGTCGCCTGCGGGTGCCCATCGGCATCGCCGCCTCGGGCGCTCCCCTGGAACTGGACCTCAAGGAGTCGGCTCTGGGCGGCATGGGCCCGCACGGCATGCTGATCGGCGCCACCGGTTCGGGCAAGAGCGAGCTGCTGCGCACGCTCGTGCTGTCCCTGGCACTCACGCACTCCTCCGAGAAGCTCAACTTCGTCCTGGTGGACTTCAAGGGCGGCGCCACGTTCATCGGTCTGGACGGGCTCACCCACACCTCGGCGCTGATCACCAACCTGGCCGACGAGACCTCCCTCGTGGAACGCATGCAGGACGCCCTGCACGGCGAGCTGATCCGCCGCCAGGAGCTGCTGCGCTCGGCGGGCAACTTCAGCTCGGTGCACGAGTACGAGAAGGGCCGCCGGAGCGACCCGACCATGGAGCCCATGCCCACGCTCTTCGTGATCGTGGACGAGTTCAGCGAGCTGCTCGCCGCCCACCGGGACTTCATGGAGCTGTTCGTCATGATCGGCCGCCTCGGCCGGAGCCTGGGCGTGCACCTGCTGCTGGCCTCCCAGCGACTGGACGAGGGGCGCATGCACCAGTTGGAGAGCCACCTCTCCTACCGGATCGCCCTGCGCACGTTCTCCGCGATGGAGAGCCGGGGCGTGCTCGGTGTGGCCGACGCCCACCAGCTGCCCCCGGCCCCCGGGTCGGGCTACCTGAAGTCCGACACCGAGGAACTCACCCGGTTCAAGGCCGCCTACGTCTCGGGCCCCTACCGCGCCAAGCGCCGCACCGCCCGGGCCTCGGCAGCGGCGCGCGAGATCACCCCCTTCCTCCCCGGGTACGTGGCCGGGCCGCCCGTCGTCGAGGCGGAGCCCGAACCGGAACCGTCGGAGGAGGCGGACACCACCCTCCTGGAGACCGCGCTGGAGGCCGTGCGCGACGTCGGCCCCCCCGCGCGTCAGGTGTGGCTGCCTCCCCTGGACCAGGCCCCCACCGTGGCCGAACTTTTGCGTGCCGAGGGCGCACCCGACCTGCCCGTCTGGGGCACGGACCCGGTGCTCACCGTTCCCGTCGGCCTGGTGGACCGCCCCTTCGAGCAGTTGCGCACCCCGCTCACCGCCGACCTGCGCGGCGCGGGCGGGCACACCGCCGTGATCGGCGGGCCGCAGAGCGGCAAGAGCACGCTGCTGGTCACGTTGATCACCGCGCTGGCCCTCACCAACACCCCGGAGCAGGTGCAGTTCTACGTCCTGGACTTCGGCGGCGGCACGCTGCGCGGTGTGGCGGACCTGCCGCACGTGGGCGGGATCTGCGGGCGGATGGACGTCGAGCGCGTCACCCGCACCGTCGCGGAGATGACCGCCCTGCTGGGCCGCCGCGAACAGTTCTTCGCCGAGCACGGAGTCGACTCGATCGGCGCCTACCGGCGCCGCCGGGCGGCCGGGGAGTTCTCCGACCAGCCCTACGGCGACGTGTTCCTGGTCATCGACGGCTGGGCCACAGTGCGCGCGGACATGATCGACCTGATCGCGGAGATCACGCAGATCGCGCAGCGCGGCCTCAACTACGGCATCCACCTGATCGTGGCGTCGCCGCGCTGGGCCGACGTGCAGTCCAGCCTGCGCGACCTGCTGGTCACCCGGTTCGAACTCCGGCTGGGCGACGCCGTGGACTCGGCGATCAACATGCGCCAGGCGGAGAAGGTGCCCCGTATCCCCGGGCGCGGCCTGACCGCCGAGTACAAGCACTTCCTGTCCGCCCTCCCCCACCTGGAGGAGGGACCCGACGCCTCCGTGGCCGACGTCGTGGAGGCCGTCAAGGAACGCTGGGACGGGGCCCGCGCGCCGCAGGTGCGGCTGCTGCCCCTGTCACTCCCGGCGTCGGACCTGCCCGCCCCCCAGGCGGGGCCGAAGATCGCGCTCGGCCTGGAGGAGCGGCGCCTGGAACCGCTGTGGCACGACTTCTCCGTCCTGCCGCACATGCTCGTGGTCGGCGACACCGAGAGCGGCAAGACCAACCTGCTGCGGCTGATCACCCGCACCATCCGGGAGCGCTACAGCGCCAACGAGGCGCGTGTGGTCGTGGTGGACCCCCGGCGCGGCCTGTTCAACGCGATCCCGGAGGAGCAGCGCCTGGGGTACGCGGTCACCGGCGAGAGCGCCCGCGAGATGATGATGGCCGCGGCCCAGGCCCTCAAGCCGCGGCTGCCCGGGCCGGAGGTCACCCCCGAGCAGCTGCGTGAGCGGTCGTGGTGGGAGGGGCCCGAGCTGTTCGTGGTCATCGACGACTACGACCTGCTGAACTCCGGCGGCGGTGGGCCGCTGACCCCGCTCATGGAGATGCTGCCCCACGGCGCCGACATCGGGTTCCACCTGATCCTGGCACGCGGCGCCGGCGGGTTCAGCCGGGCCATGGGCGAGCCCGCGCTGCGGATGCTCATCGACGCGAACACCCCGAGCATGGTGTTGTCGTGCCCGCCCTCCGAGGGTGTGCTGTTCGGGTCTTTGCGGCCGCAGCGCCTCCCCCCGGGCCGGGCGCTGCGCTTCGACCGGCGCGACCCGGTCAAGGTGCAGCTGGCGCTGGACCCGGAGACCGAGGAGGCGGACTCCCGCGACTGACGGGGGCCGTGTGGGGTAGGCGACCGCGAGGTCGGTGGCAGAGAGGATCGGGAGGCCCCGTGGCGAACGGAGCGGAACGGAGACGGCGGTTCGGGGCCGGGGCCGGCCTGGCGGCGGTGCTGTTCGCGGCGGCGGCCGGGCCCGCCCTGGCGGACGAGGTGCCGCCCGCGCTGACACAGGTCGCGCCCGAGTTGGCCGAGGACGTGTGCGTGCCGCCCTCCGAGGAGGTCGTGAACCAGGAGCTGTGGACCGAGAACGCCCTGGGCCTGCCACGGGCGCGGTCCGCGTCCTCCGGGGCCGGGGTGACCGTGGCCGTCGTGGGGACGGGTGTGGACGACTCCTCCGCCGCGCTCAGCGGCGCGGTGGACGGGGCCGGTGAGGACTGCACGGGGTTCGGGACCTTCCTCGCCGGGATCGTCGCCGCGCGGCCGCAGCCCGACAGCGGCCTCGTGGGGGTGGCACCGGGGGCCCGGGTGCTCGCCGTGCCCGTCACCGACGACTGGGGCGGCACCGACGCCGACGCGGTCGCCGAGGGCATCACCGACGCCGTCGGCGACGGCGCCGATGTCGTGCTCGTGGGTGTGGCCATCCCGGTGGGCAGCTCCGCGTTGGAGAAGGCGGTCGACACCGCCGTGCAGGAGGACGTCCTCGTGGTGGCGCCGTCCATGGCGCTCGTCCAGCGCGACGCCTACGCGGCCGTCCCGGCGACCCGCAGCGACGTGTTGGGGGTGGCCGGAACCGGTACGGACGGGGTCCCGCTGGTCCCGGCGCCCCCCGGCGGCGGGGCCTCGGCGCCCGACCTCACCGCGCCCGGCCAGTCGGTGCTGAGCCTGGCCCCGGGCGGCGACGGGCACGCCGTGGGCGAGGGCGACGCGGTCGCGGCCGCGTTCGTCGCCGGTGTGGCGGCGCAGCTCCGGTCCGACGACCCGGAGCTCAGCGCGGCCCAGACGGCCGAACGCCTGGTGATGTCCGCGTACCCGGACGCCGAGGGCGGGGCGGGCTTCGTCGACCCGGTGGGCGCGCTCACCCGGAACCTGGGCCCCCGCTCGGGCGACGGGGCCGAGGCCGAGTCGTTCGCCCTGGACCTGCCCCGTGAGCCGCACCGGGGCGCGGTCATGGCGGTGGTCGGTGGGACGGCGCTCCTGGTGACGATCTGTGCCGTCGGCGCCGCCGCCGCCCGTCGCCTCAGGTCCAAGGCCGAGGCCGGGGCGAAGGCGGGAGCCGGGGTCGCCCCCAAGGCGCGGAGCGTGCTCTGAAGGCCCCTCGGCGCGGGCGTTCGGGTGCGGGGCGTGGTGGCCATCGCGGGTGGGAGCGGGTCCGGGTCCCGTCTCCGAAAGGCACTGTCCACAGCCTGTGGACAGCCCGACCCGAACCGACCGCCGTCCGCGCCCTCAGCGGTCCGCCGCTCCCCCGCCGCCGGGCAGCCCGCCGCCGGGCCCGGGGCCGTCCGCCCCAGGTCCCCCGAGCACCTCGTCCAGGAGCCGGAGCGCCCCGGACTTGCTCAGGGGCTCGTTCCCCGTCCCGCACTTCGGGGACTGGATGCACGACGGGCACCCCTGGTCGCACTCGCAGTCGGCGATCGCGGCCCGGGTCGCGGTGAGCCACTCCCGGGCGGCCGCGTACCCCCGCTCCGCGAACCCGGCTCCGCCCTCGTACCCGTCGTACACGAAGACCGTCAGCTTCCCGGTGTCCCCGTGCAGGGCTGTCGACACCCCGCCGATGTCCCAGCGGTCGCAGGTGGCCAACAGCGGCAGCAGCCCGATGGCCGCGTGTTCGGCGGCGTGCGCCGCCCCCAGCAGGGCGACGTCCGCCCCCCGCAGCCGGTCCTCCCCCTCCCTCGGCAGCGTCCACCAGACCGCCCGTGTCTGGAGGGTGCGTTCGGGCATGTCCAGCGATTGTTCGCCGAGCACCGAACCGGTGCGCACGTCCCTCTTGAGGAAGCCCACCACCTGACGGACCACCTCGACCTCGCCGAAGCACACCCGCGCCCCGCTGGGCCAGGTCTCCTCCCGCAGCACCGACCGCACGGTGATGTCCGTGGTGTCCCGCGCCCAGGTGCTGTAGGGCGGCTCGGCGGCGTGCACCAGGGCCACGCCCTCCTCCAGGTCGAGGTCGTCGACGAGGTAGGTCGCCCCGCGGTGCAGGTACACCGCTCCGGTGTGGACGGTCCCGTGCGCGGCGGCCTCGTCGATCTCCCCGAGCAGCTGCCCGCTGGCGGTGTCGACGATCTGGACCGGTGGCCCGCCCGCGCCACGGATATCGGCGAGGTCACTTGCCCGTTCGTTGCTGGTCCAGAACCAGCCCCGGGGGCGCCTGCGCAGCATCCCCCTCGCCACCAGTTCGGTGAGCCTCGCCTCCGTGGTGTCACCGAAGAGGGCGAAGTCGTCACGGGTGATCGGGAGTTCCTGGGCGGCTGCGCACAGGTGCGGCCCGAGGATGTGCGGGTTTTCCGGATCGAGGACGGTGGCCTCCACCGAGCGTCCGAAAATGGCTTCGGGGTGGTGGGCGAGGTAGGTGTCCAGGGGGTCGTCCCGCGCGATGAACACCGCCAGGGCGTCCTGCCCGCGGCGGCCGGCCCGCCCCGCCTGCTGCCACAGGGACGCCAGTGTGCCCGGCCAGCCGGCGATGAGCACCGCGTCCAGCCCGCTGATGTCCACCCCCAGCTCCAGGGCGTTCGTGCTGGCCAGGCCCAGCAGCTCCCCCGAGCGCAGGGCCTCCTCCAGCTCGCGCCGTTCGCTCGCCAGGTAGCCGCCCCGGTAGGCCGCCACCCTCCCGGCCAGGTCGTGCTCCCCCTCCTCGGTGAGCATCCGGCGAGCGTTCATGGCGACCACCTCCGCCCCCTGGCGCGAACGCACGAACACCAGCGTCCTGACCCCGTCCCGCACCAGGTCGACCAGCATCTCCGCGGCCTGGGACGGAGCGGTCCTGCGCACCGGGGCGCCCTGCTCCCCGGTGAGGTCGGTGAGCTCCGGCTCGACCAGTGCCACCGACATCCCGGGCCGGGGAGAGCCGTCCTCGCTCACGGCGGTCACGGGCACGCCGGTCAGCCGGGAAGCGCTCTCGGCGGGCGAACCCGAGGTCGCCGAGGCCAGCACGAACACCGGCTCCGAACGGTAGCGGGCGCACACCCTGCGCAGACGCCGCAGGATCTGGGCCACGTGCGAGCCGAACACCCCCCGGTACCGGTGGGCCTCGTCGATCACCACGTAGCGGAGCCGCCGCAGGAACCCCGACCACGCGCCGTGCCGGGGCAGGATGCCGTGGTGCAGCATGTCGGGGTTGGTGAGGACGTAGTTCCCGTGCTCGCGCACCCACGAGCGCTCCTCGGGTGTGGTGTCACCGTCGTACACGGCGGCCCGCATGCCCGAAAGTCCGAGGTCCGTAATCCACCGGAGCTGGTCCTGGGAAAGGGCTTTCGTGGGAGAGAGGTAGAGCACGGTCTGCCCGGAGTCAACCGCGTCAACTGCGGGCATAAGGAAGGCAAGCGACTTCCCCGAGGCGGTACCCGTGGCTATGATCACATCGCGGCCCGAGCGTGCGAGGTCGGCGGCGGCTGCCTGGTGGGACCACGGAACCGTGATCCCCCGTTCAGCGAGCCGTTCGACGAGATGGGAGGCTGTCCATTCCGGCCAGTCCCCCCTCACTCCCGCGTTCCGGGCCACATGCTCGACATGGGTGACCTGCGGGTACCGGGTGTCGTCACGCCACACACCGGGGAGCGCGGGCTCCGATCGCCTCATCGAGTCCCCTCCTCACTGGACGCCTTCGCGGGTCGTCGGCCCTCGTTCCCGGATTCGGGTCACCGCTCGACGCCGGTTTCAGTGTGACATCCGGGGTAGGAGTGGCGCGGGGTCACCGTTTTCCCGTGCATCGCGGGAGGACACTCTCGACACCCGTGGTTGAATGCGTGCTGGTGGGGTAACGCCCGGCAGAGATACTTCGCGATATTTCGCGGTTCGGCGCTGGAGGACTAGTGGATTTGAAGCTTGATCATTACACCGAGGGCGACACCGAGATCGTCGTCGTTGAGGGTGAGATCGATGTCTATACCGCGCCCCGGCTCCGCGAGCTGCTGATCGACCTGGTCAACAAGGGCAACTTCCACCTCGTGGTGAACATGGAGAAGGTGGAGTTCCTGGACTCGACGGGCCTCGGTGTGCTTGTGGGCGGGTTGAAGCGGGTCCGTGCACACGACGGGACCCTGGACCTGGTCTGCACCCAGGAGCGGATTCTGAAGATCTTCCGGATCACCGGACTGACCAAGGTGTTCGGCATCCACAGCTCGGTGCAGGAAGCCATCGACAAGCGTCCGTCGAAGTAGCCCAGAGCGAGCGATGGCAACCATCACGCTCACGATCAGCGCGCTCCCGGCCCACGTGCGCACGGCCCGGCTCATGGCCGCGACCGTCGCACGGCGGGCGGGTATCGCCGCCTCCGCGATCGACGAGATCAGGCTGGCGGTCGGAGAGGCCTGCTCCCGGGCGGTCGCGGCGCACAAGCTGCACTGTCCCACGCAGCCGATCCAACTCCAGCTGATCGACGGCAACGGCCGTGATCCGGTGGCGGACCCCCGTACCGAGGCCCCGGAACGCACGCCGCTCTCCAACGGGAGCGCGACGCGGCGTTTCGAGGTCGTCGTCTCCGACCGTGCCCCCGCGAAGGACACCGAGGAGACGACCCACCACCTGGAGCCGTTGCTCGACGGCCTCTTCCTCGACGGCGGGGACACCCCTCCCGGCGGGATCTCGGGGTTCTCCCCCGGTCTCGGCCTGGCGGTGATCACCGGCCTCGCGGACGAGGTGAGCATCGAACCCGAGGAGTCGGGCACGGTGGTGCGGATGAGCTGGCCGATCCAGGCGGACCAGAACCAGAACCCGAGCTCGAACTAGGCACCACGTCACGAGGGGGCGCCTCCCGGTGCGGGAGGCGCCCCCTCGTCGTACCGGTGCCTCGGGGACCCGGCGCGGGGCCCCGAGGTCAGTCGCAGGTCTGGGAGGAGACCTCGGCGGTCGCGGTGAGCCCCGTCGCGGCGTTGTCGGCGACCTCGTCGGCGGTCAGGACGTAGCCGGTCTCGTCCTCGTTGGTGGCGGCGGCGAACACCACGCCGTACACGGTGCCGTCGGGGGCGAGCAGCGGGCCGCCGGAGTTGCCCGGGCGCACCACGGCGCGGACCTGGTAGATCTCGCGGCTCACCTGCTGAGCGTGGTAGAAGTCCGAGCCCTGCGCGGTCTGCTTGGCGCGGACGCGGGCCGGGACGGCCGTGAATCCGCTGTTGCGCGGGAAGCCCGCCACGACGGCGTCGTCGCCCTGGGCGGCCTCGCCGTTGAACTCCAGGGGCTCCAGGTCCATCCCCGGCACGTGCAGCACGGCCAGGTCCTGCTGGGCGTCGAAGAGCACGAGCGTGGCCTCCAGCTGGTGGCCGTCCCGGGTGACCACGCGCAGGTCCTCGGTGACCCCGGCGACCACGTGCGCGTTGGTCATGATGCGGTCCGGACCGTAGACGAAACCGGTGCCCTCCACCCGCCGCTGGCAGGAGGGGGCGGTGCCGAGCACCTTGACCACACTGCGGCTCGACTCGATGAGCTCGGGGGTGGTGAGGACGTCGGGGTCCGGCGGGTCGACCTCGGCGAGTTCACCGGTGCCCAGGCCGCTGAACACCTGCGGGAAGGCGCTCTGGTCCACCACCCGGCGGAAGGTCGAGAACCCCTGGTGGGCGGCGCCCGGCATCAGCGCGTCCACCGACTGGAGGATGCGCGAGTCCTTGACCTGCTGGGACACGTAAGGCAGGGCCGAGTTGGCCACCGTGCTCCCGATGAACCAGGCGACCAGGAGCACCGAGACACCGCTGACGACGGCGCCGCCCAGGGCGTCCACGACGCGGGCCGAGTCCCAGGTGACCTTGTTGCGGACCATGGTGCCCAGGTAGGAGGCGAGGAACTGGCCCAGGGCCGCGGACAGGAACACCACGGCGATGGCCAGCAGCGCCTGGCGCCCGGGGTCGGCCACCCAGTCCTGGATGTACCCCGGAGCGGTGAGCGCCGCGACGATGCCGCCGCCGATGAAGCCGACGAAGCTGAACACGCCGACGATGAACCCCTGCCGGTACCCCGTCACCGCGAAGAGCAGCAGCAGGATGACCAGAACCGCGTCGAGCACGGATGCCCTCCAAGAAGTGAGCGTTACCCGACCGGACGGAGGCCCTGCGGGGTGGCTTCGAACACGTCAGTGAGACCCCGGTCGTGCCAGGGAAGTTCCCATTCCCCGAGAACGAGCAGGCTGTCGATGATCGCGCCGGTGAATCCCCACACGAGCATGTCGTTCACGCGGAAGCCGGGGCCCCATCCGGGTCCGGCCCCGTAGCGGACCTTGACCCTGTTGGCGGGGTCGGCGAGGTCGGCGACGGGGACCCGGGCGACGGCGGCGACCTCGCCCGCGTCGGCCGCGCGGACCTCGGAGGGTTCGCGCCACCAGCCGAGGACGGGGGCGACCCGGAAGTCGCTGAAGCTGAGGTAGAGCTCGGGGAGGCGGCCGACCACGTCGATCCCGTCGGGGATCGCGCCGGTCTCCTCCTCCGCCTCGCGCAGCGCCGCCGCCTCGGGGGAGGCGTCGCTGGGTTCGATGCGCCCGCCGGGGAAGGCGGGTTGGCCCGCGTGGCGGCGCAGCCCGGCGTTGCGCTGGATGAGCAGGAGGTCCGGCCCCCGGTCGGTCTCCCCGAAGAGGATGAGCACCGCCGACTCGCGGCCGCCCCGCTCCGGCGGGCGCATCGGCTTGGGCACCGGCATCGTCTGGGCGGCGTCCGCGAGCGCGGACAGCCAGAGCGGGGTGGAGTTCATTCGCTGGGAACCTGTTCCGGGGTTGTCACGCGGAGTTCGGTACGGGTGCGGACGCCCGGGGCCCGGTGTGCGCGCACTCACGTCAACTCAGAGTACAAACTCCGAGGCTGCCCGCACCCGTACGGCCCCGTGCCGGTTCAGGCGAACGAGCGCAGACGGAGCAGCTTGGTGGCGGTGGCGGTGTCCGTGGGGCCCTCGCCGAAGGACGGGCACCAGCGGGCCACTCCGCACGCGCCGCAGGCGGGCCGGCGGGCGTGGCACACCCGGCGGCCGTGCCACACCACGTGGTGGGAGAGCATCGTCCAGTCCTTGGGCGGGAAGAGCTCGCCGACCGCGTGCTCGACCTTGACCGGGTCCTCCTCGTCGGTCCACCCGAAGCGCCGGACCAGGCGCCCGAAGTGGGTGTCCACGGTGATCCCCGGCACACCGAAGGCGTTACCGAGCAGTACGTTTGCGGTCTTTCGTCCTACACCGGGTAGTTTGACCAGGTCGGCGAGGTTTCCAGGGACCTCGCCGCCGTGTCGTTCGCACAGGGCCTGGCCCAGCCCCATCAGGCTGTTGGCCTTGGCCCGGAAGAACCCCGTCGAACGGATCATCTCCTCCAGCTCCTCGCGCCTGGCCGACGCGTAGGCCTCCGCGTCGGGATAGCGGGCGAAGAGCGCCGGGGTGACCAGGTTGACCCGCTTGTCCGTGCACTGCGCGGACAGGATCGTCGCGACCAGCAGCTCCAGCGGGTTGGTGAAGTTCAGTTCGGCGTGGGCGTCCGGATACAGCTCCGCGAGCTCCCGGTTCATCTTCCGGGCGCGGCGGACCAGCGCGAGTCGGCTCTCCCCGGTGGGCGTGGCGTCCTCCGGCACGGCCGCTCCGTCGTCGGGCGCGGCGTGGCGGGGCTCTGGAGTGTGGGACATCGTCACAGGGTAGGCGTCCGGTCGCGGGGGCACGCCCGGGTCGCGCGCGCGGTTGTCGGGATTCGACCGCGTGCCGACGTTTCGACTGGTGACCGAGATTATGTAACCAATGTCCGGTCACCCGGCGCGGACACGCCCTGTCCCAGGTCGACAACGACTAGGATCACATGGGCTGACGTCGGCTGTTGTGGGCACGTTGTCTCCCGGCGGACATGCCGTGGTCACGAACTGGATTCCCACCCGGTTGCGATATACGTCACACTGTTGACGGTCAGGTTTTAGGAGGACGTGTGGACGAGATCAACGAGGTGCTCCGGAAGGCCCCTCTGTTCGAGGCGCTGGACGAGGAGGACACGGCCGCGCTCCGCTCCTCGGTGAACGAGGTGCGTCTCGGTCGCGGTCAGACCCTGTTCAACGAGGGTGACGAGGGCGACCGCCTGTACGTGATCCTCAGCGGGAAGGTGAAGCTGACCCGCACGGCCGTCGACGGCCGCGAGAACCTGCTGGGCGTACTCGGCCCCAGCGAGATGTTCGGCGAGCTGTCGCTGTTCGACCCGCGCCCGCGCACCGCGAGCGCCGTGGCCGTCACCGACTCCGTGCTCGCCGGGCTCGGCCACGACGACCTGCGGCCCTTCCTCTCCAGCCGCCCGCAGGTGGGCCTCCAGCTGCTGAAGTCGCTGGCCGCACGACTGCGCCGGACCAACGACGTGATGGCCGACCTGGTCTTCACCGACGTGCCCGGCCGCGTGGCCAAGGCCCTGCTCGAACTCGCCGACAAGTTCGGCAAGGAGGGCGACGACGGCCTGCACGTGCACCACGACCTCACCCAGGAGGAGCTGGCCCAGCTGGTGGGCGCCTCCCGCGAGACGGTCAACAAGGCCCTGGCCGAGTTCGCCCTGCGCGGCTGGCTGCGGATCGAGGCCAAGGCCGTCGTCCTGCTGGACGTCGAGCGCATGCGCCGCCGCGCGCGCTAGCGGCGCCCAGCCGGGTCACACACGCTGTGCGGCCGTCGCCCCCCAGGGCGGCGGCCGCAGCGCTGTCAGGGGGACGTCAGGAGCTCTCAGCCGCCCCGGGCCCCGCACGGAGCCGCCGCGCGCGGAGCGGGGGCGTGGCCTAAGCGCCGAACCCTTTGGGCAGCTCGCCCAGGATCTGGAGGTAGCGCAGCTGGGCCCGCACCGAGGAGGCCGCAGCGGGGCGCACGCTCTCCACCACGTCCGGGTACACGCGCTCGACGATCTCCCCGACTCCCGCCGCCCCGGCCGCCACCGCCGCGCGCACCTGCTCCAACCGCGCCTCGCGGTGGTCGATGTAGGAGTTCAACGCGGCCAACGGCGAGGTGAGCACCGGCCCGTGCCCCGGCAGCAGGGTCCGCACCCCGTACTCCTCCACCAGGCCCCGGAGCCGGAACAACGACTCCATGTAGGGAGCCAGGCCGTCGTCGCCGTCGATCACCGTGGTGCCGTGGCCCAGGACCGTGTCACCGGTCAGGATCGCGTCGTCGGCCTCCAACAGCAGGCACACCGAGTCGTCGGTGTGCCCGGGAGTGGCGATCACCCGCGCCTCCAGGCCCTCCACCTCGATCAGCTGGCCGTCCACCAGCCCGGAGCCGCCCACCCTCACCTCGGGGTCCACCGCGTGCACCGGCGCCCCCGTCAGCTCGGAGAAGTACCGCGCGCCCTCGGCGTGGTCGAAGTGCCGGTGCGTCACCACGGTCATCTGCACCTGGGCGCCCTGCTCCTGCACCGTCCGCGCCACCCGCTCCAGGTGGCGCTCGTCGTGCGGGCCCGGGTCGACCACGACCACGCCGCGCGCGCCCGGCTCGCGCAGAATCCAGGTGTTGGTGCCCTCCAACGTCATCGCTCCGGGGTTGGGGCAGAGCACACAACCGGCGCGCAGTGTCCCGGAACCGTCGATCCTCATCGCACCTCGCTTCGATCGCCGTACCCGGACCGTTCCGAGCGCCAGCGCGGGGCCGCTCCGTCGCGGGCGCGCCCCGATGCGGGGGTGCCCGCGCTCAGCGCGCGGCGTCGGGTCCCGGCAGGGGGAAGTCGCCGCCACCCGGCGTCACGACCCGGATCTGACCGTCAACCTCACGAACGTCCGGTTCGAGGGGAACGATATCCCGTTGGGCGCTTCTCACACCTTCGAGGGTCCGCCGGTCGGCCAGCTCGGCGCAGGCGACCACGGTCGGGGGCAGCATCGGCATCCGGCCCGCGGCCCACTCCCCGGCGACCTCGGCCGGATCGGTCCACCGGGTGAGGTCGGCCTCCCCGCCGACGTCGCGGGCCTCCTGGCCGGGCGGTAGCTCGGCGGTGAAGAACCAGGTGTCGAAGCGGCGCGGCTGGCTCCTCGGAGTGATCCATCGCGACCACGCGCGCAACCACTCCGAGCGCAGCACCAGTCCGCGACGGCGCAGCACCTCGGTGAAGGAGTACGTGCGGTCGATCAGGCCGAGCCGGTCCCGCTCCCAGTCGTCGGTGGAGGTGTCGAGGGTGATGGCCTCCTCACCGGCCCGTTCGGGCTCGCTGGCCAGCAGCACCCCGGTCTCCTCGAAGGTCTCGCGCAC
The DNA here is from genome assembly GCF_040635075.1 of Nocardiopsis sp. NPDC007018. NCBI lineage: Bacteria > Bacillati > Actinomycetota > Actinomycetes > Streptosporangiales > Nocardiopsidaceae > Nocardiopsis > Nocardiopsis sp. NPDC007018. The sequence continues at coordinate 6,837 of NZ_JBEYHA010000032.1, read as the reverse complement.
CGCCGCGCACACCAGCGCGCGGGCCCGGGGGACGTCCGTCCCCAGCACCCCCGCCCACTCCTCGGGGGTGGGGCCGGTCCAGGGCAGGCCGCCGTCGGCGTCGCGCTCGTCCACGCGGCCGCCGGGGAAGACGTACGCGCCCGGGGCGAAGCCCATGGACGCGACCCTGCGCATCAGCAGGACCTCCATGGGGCGTTGTGCCCGCTCCGCCCCGGAGCCCGCCACGGGACGCAGCAGCATCACCGTGGCGGCGGGGCGGGGCCGGGCCACACCGTCGTTCTCGGTCATCGACACACTCCCGTCGTTCGCGAAAGCCGCGCTGTGGCCCGGGTCGTCCTCGGGTCCGGTCAGCGGACCTCGACGATCATGTCAACCTCGACCGGCGCGTCCAGCGGCAGGGAGGCGACTCCCACGGCGGCACGGGCGTGCACCCCGGCCTCGCCGAACACCTCGCCGAGCAGCTCGCTGGCCCCGTTGACCACACCGGGGTGGCCGGTGAACGCGGGGTCGCTGGCCACGAAACCGCCGACCTTGACGATCCGCACGACGTCGGACAGCTCACCGATCTCGGCCCGCACCGCCGCGATGGCGTTGAGGGCGCACACGGCGGCCAGCTCCTTGGCGGTCTCCGCGCTGACCTGCGCGCCGACCTTGCCGGTGACCGGGAGCGCGCCGTCGACGAACGGCAGCTGGCCGGAGACGTACACGTGGTCACCGCTGCGGACCGCGGGCTGGTAGGCGGCAACCGGGGGCACCACCTCGGGCAGGGTGAGCCCCAGCTCGGAGATCCGCTCCTCGGGGGTCGCCATCTACTTCGCCCGCTTCATGTAGGCGACGTACTGCTGGTTGCGCGGGTCGGTGCCCTCGGGCAGCGGCGCGGGCACGACGGAGACCAGCTCCCAGCCGTCCTCGCCCCAGTTGTCCAGGATCTGCTTGGTGGCGTGCGACAGCAGCGCCACGCTCTGGTACTCCCACTTGGTCATCGTCTACCCCTCTCGGTCACCGGCGGCCCAGAGGACCGCCCCTCAACGCCGCTCACCTTACTCACCCGCGCTCACCCCCGAGGTCAGGCAGACCCGGTCGCACCTGCCCGGCCGCCCTCCGGGGCCCGCACATAGACTCCGTGGGGTGAGCGATCGTGAACAGGCACCGCGCGGCGACGATCCGGGAGCGGCGTTCGCCGGTGCCCGACTGCACATCGTGACGGGCAAGGGCGGCACGGGGAAGACCACCGCCGCCACCGCACTGGCCCTGGCACTGGCCTCCCGAGGCGGCCGGGTGCTCCTGGTCGAGGTGGAGGGCCGCCAGGGAGTGGCCGCGCTGCTCGGAAGCGCACCGCTGCCCTACGAGGAGCGCGAGATGCTCACCGCGCCCGGAGGCGGCTCCGTACGTGTGCTGGCCGCCGACCCCGAGTCGGCTCTGCTGGAGTACCTGGAGCTGTTCTACGGCCTGCGCCGGGCCGGTCAGGCCCTCACCAGGACGGGAGCCGTCGACTTCGCCACCGGCATCGCGCCCGGTCTGCGCGACGTCCTGCTCACCGGTAAGGCCACCGAGGCCGTGCGACGGCGCGCGGGCGGCCGGGGCCGCTCCTCCACCCCCGCCCCGGGCACACCCTTCCGCTACGACGCCGTGGTCATGGACGCGCCGCCCACCGGACGGATCGGTCGGTTCCTCAACGTCGGCTCCGAGGTGGCAGGGCTGGCCCGGGTGGGACCGGTGCGCGACCACGCCGACCGCGTCACCGAGGTGCTCCGCTCCGCCTGGACCCGCGTGCACTTCGTGACTCTCCTGGAGGAGATGCCCGCCCAGGAGACCCGGGACGGCATCGACGAACTCCGCGGGCTGGGCCTGCGTCCGGGGGCGGTCCTGGTGAACCTGGCGACCCCGGCTCGACTGGACGCCGCGACCGTCACCGCCGCCGCCACGGGCGACCTGGACACCGCGCCGATCGAGGCGGGACTCAAAGCGGCCGGACTGCGCCCCGAGCTGCTGGAGGCACACGAGGAGCTCACCGCCGACCTGGCGGCCGAGGTGCGCGCGCACGCCGTGCGCCAGCTGTTGGAGGAACGGGTCCGACGCGACCTGGCGGAGCTGGGAGCACCGATCGTGGAACTTCCCTGGATGGAGGGCGGGGTGGACCTCGACGCGCTGGGCGCGCTGGCCCGGAGCCTGATCGACCAGGGGGTGGAACGGTGACCGGGGACCGGCCGGGAGGCGGCGCGGGCCCGCTGGGGGCGGGCGGGTGCGCGGCGCTCGACGTCGACGCGCTGCTGGACGACCCCCGCACCCGGATCGTCGTGTGCTGCGGGTCGGGCGGGGTCGGCAAGACCACCACCGCCGCCGCGCTGGGGCTGCGCGCGGCCGAACGCGGGCGGCGCGTGGTGGTGATCACCGTGGACCCGGCCCGGCGCCTGGCGCAGTCCATGGGCCTGGGCGAGCTGGACAACACCCCCCGCCCGGTGCCGCTGCCGGACTCCGCCGGGGGCACCCTGCACGCGATGATGCTCGACATGAAGCGGACCTTCGACGAGGTGGTCCGGGAGCACGCCGACCCCGAGCGGGCCCGCCAGATCCTGGCCAACCCCTTCTACCGGACCCTCTCCACCGGCTTCTCCGGCACACAGGAGTACATGGCGATGGAGAGGCTGGGGCAGCTGAGCCAGTCCGGTGAGTGGGACCTGATCGTGGTCGACACCCCGCCCAGCAGGTCCGCCCTGGACTTCCTGGACGCGCCCAAGAGGCTGGGCCGGTTCCTGGACAGCGGCCTGCTCCGTTTCCTGAGCCCTCCGGCGACCGGGGCGTTCCGGCTGCTCGGCGCCGGGTTCAACGTGGTGGGGTCGGTCGTGGGCCGGATCGTCGGCACCCAGTTCCTGAACGACCTGAGGTCGTTCGTCTCGGCCTTCGACTCGGTGTTCGGCGGCTTCCAGGAACGCGCCCAGCGCACCTACCGGCTGCTGCGGACCCCGGGGACGGCGTTCGTGGTGGTGGCGGCGCCCGAGCCGGACGCGATGCGTGAGGCCTCCCACCTCATCGTCCGGCTGGCCGCGGACTCCCTGCCGCTGGCGGGGCTGGTGGTCAACCGCACACACCCGTTGCCGTCCGGGGCCGCCGCCCGGCTGGGCGCCGAGGAGGCCTCCGCCGCGGCCGACTCCCTGGCGGAGGCGGGCGCCCACCCGCTCGCGGCGACGGCGCTGCGGCTGCACGCGGAACGGGTCCGGACGCACGAACGGGAGGAGCGTCTGCGGGCGCGGACGCTGGCGGCGCACCCGGGGGTGCGGGTGGTCGGGGTCCCGGCCGGTCCGGAGGACGTGCACGACCTCGACGGCCTGCGCGGGATCGGTGGGGCGCTCGCGCGTCCGGCCCGGCGGGCCGAGGAGACGGCAGGGGACGAGCGCACCGGGGAGCCGTAGGCCGGGGCCCGGCGCGGCCGTGGGGCACGGCAACGCCCGGCCGGGCCCGACGGCGGTGCCGGGCGGGGCGAGGGCACGGCCGAGGGGAGCCGTGCGGAAGGGCACCCGTCGGCTCCGGCACACGAGCCCGGCTCGCGGAGCCCTCCCCTGGCTCACCCGGGCCAGGGGGGCGTGTCCCGCAGGGTGCGCGCGAGCCGGGACAGGTCGTCCTCCCCCTCCCGGCACACCTCCTCCAGCACCGGCGCCCAGTCCGTGACGTCCGGGTGCTTGCGCAGCAGGGAGCGGCGCTCCCGCTCCGTCATGCCGCCCCACACCCCGAACTCGACCCGGTGGTCGAGCGCGTCGGCCAGGCACTCGACCCGCACGGGGCAGCCGTGGCAGAAGAGCTTGGCCCGGTTCTGCGCCGCGCCCTGGACGAACAGGGCGTCGGGGTCGATGTCCCGGCACAGGGCCTCGGTCGTCCACTGTTCGGTCCACATGTGGCCCACTTCCCAGACGTGTGCTAGCGCCCACGGTCAAAGGTGGTTGGTGTGCTCTGGTTGAGTGGAGGTACACACGGTGGCCTCCCGCTACCGCGTGGGGCGCGACGCGCACGCATCGTCACCGCGCCCCGTATCTCGAAAGTACGGTTCGGATCGCCGCGCCAACAGAACCCACTCGACCCACTTTCCGTCTCACGGATATGGCCCGAGCGGGCCATTGCGCGACAGGCCGACCACCCTCCCCAACCAGGGCAGGGGCGCGTGTCGGCCGAACCGCACCCGGGACTGACGGCGATAACCGTGGAAAGATGGTCCGGGGCACGACTCGTGCGTCGTCATGGCGATTCAGCGCGAAAACGCACCGTCCGTTACCGATCGCACCGCTTCTGAGCGTTCGTGGTCACTTAGTCTGATGGGGTGGGTCAGGGGACATTGCTTCAAAGAATCAGCCAACTGGTCGTCGTCGGCGCGATCGCCGGCCTCCTCGTCGCCGCACTCGCCCTCCCGGCGGTCGGCGGCATGGGGATCACCGCCCGCAACGTCGCCAGCGGCTTCCTGGACATGCCCAGCCAACTGGAGACTCCTCCACCTCCTCAGCGGTCGACCATCTACGACCGCGAGGGCGGTGTGATCGCGGAGATCTTCGACCAGAACCGTGAACTCGTCGACATCGACGACGTCTCGCCCGTGATGGTCGACGCCATCCTCGCGATGGAGGACTCCCGCTTCTACGAGCACGGCGGCCTGGACGTGTCCGGCACGCTGCGCGCCGCCCTGCGCACCCTCGGCGGCAACACCGAGGGCGCCTCCTCCATCACCCAGCAGTACGTGAAGAACGTGCAGATCGAGGCCGCCACCTCGCAGGAGGAGCTGGAGGAGGCCCGCGAGGAGACCATCGCCCGCAAGATCCGGGAGCTGCGCTACGCCGTGGCCCTGGAACAGCGGATGTCCAAGGACGAGATCCTCGAGGGCTACCTCAACATCGCCTACTTCAGCGACGGCGCCTACGGCGTCGAGTCCGCCGCGCAGCACTTCTTCCAGGTGCCCGCGAGCGAGCTGGAGCTGCACCAGGCCGCGACCATCGCCGGTCTGGTCCGCTACCCGTACCTGTACAACCCGCGCTTCTTCCCCGAGCAGACCACCGAGCGGCGCAACGTCGTGCTCGACCGCATGGTCGCCACCGGGGCCATCACCGAGGCGGAGGCCGACGAGGCCAAGGCCGAGGACATGGAACTCGACCTCGACACGCCGCCCAACGGCTGCGTCCCCAGCGACCAGCCCTTCTTCTGCGACTACGTGGTGCAGGAGATCGAGCAGGACGAGCGGTTCGGCCCCAACGAGACGGAGCGGGCCCGCTGGCTGCGCACCGCCGGTCTGGAGATCCACACGACCCTGGACCCGCAGGTCCAGGAGTCCGGCCAAAAGGCCGTGGACAAGTGGGTTCCGCGTGAGAACGACTCCCGCAAGGTGGCTGCCCAGGCGGTCGTCGAGCCCGGCACCGGCCACATCCTCGGCATGATGCAGAGCCGCAACTACGGTCCCGACGAGAGCAAGCTCGGCGAGACCTCCATCAACTTCACCACCGACGCGGACCGGGGCGGCAGCAGCGGCTTCCAGGCCGGGTCGACGTTCAAGGCGATCACCCTGGCCGCCGCCCTGGAACAGGGTCTGCCGTTCGGCACCTCGTTCAACTCACCGAGCTCCACCACGGTGAACGGACAGACCTCCTGCAACGGGGGACGGCTGGCGTCGTGGTCGCTCAGCAACGCGGGTGACAGCAACGCGGGCACGCACAACATGATCTCCGGCACGAAGGCCTCGTCCAACACCTACTTCGCCCAGCTCCAGGCCCGCGCGGGTCTGTGCAACACCATGGAGATGGCCGAGAAGATCGGGCTGAAGCGCGCCGACGGCACGCTGTTCACGGAGAACGAGAACTCGCTCGCCAACAGCAGCTTCACGCTGGGCAGCGAGGAGGTCTCCCCGCTTCGGGTGTCCAACGCCTACGCGACCTTCGCCTCCGGTGGCGTCTACTGCGAGCCGCAGGCCATCACCCGGATCGAGGACCGCCAGGCGGGCACCACGATCGAGATCGAGCCCGAGTGCGAGCGCGTGATGGACGAGGACGTCGCCGACGGCACCAGCTACCTGCTGTCGCAGACCTTCAACGGCGGCACCGCCGCCAGCCTCGGCATCGGCCGTCCGGCGGCGGGCAAGACGGGAACCACCGACGGTTCCGCGGCGGCGTGGTTCGCCGGGTTCACCCCGCAGATGGCCAGCAGTGTGTTCGTCGGCGACCCGCGCGGCCCCCAGCAGCACCCGCTGCGCAACGTGCGGATCGGTGACCGGTACTTCGGCACCGTGTACGGGGCGACCATCCCCGGCCCGATCTGGCAGGAGACCATGCGCGGCGCCCACGAGGGCCTGGAGACCCAGCAGCTGGCGTCCGCGCCCGGCAAGTTCGGCTCCACCTCCGAGCCCGCGCCTCCGAAGAAGGAGGACGACGACGCGGACGAGGAGGCCAGCCCGGCCAGCCACGACGGGGGCGTCCCCAACGTCATCGGTCTGAGCGAGACCGACGCCGTGGCCGCCCTGGAGGCCGCCGGCTACTCGGCGAACGTGTCCGGCACCCGGGTGCGCTCCGCCGAGCCCGAGGGCACGGTGGCCGTGGTCAACCCCGACCCGGGTCGGCCGCTCCCCGAGGGCGCGACCGTCAACGTGTTCCTGAGCAGCGGTGGCGGCCGGGCCAACGCCGAGGACAGCCCGGGCCGCGGCGACTGGTACCCGGTGACCCCGGCGTCCCGCGGCGGCCGGGAACACTGACCCGCGGGCGACCGAACGACGGGAGGGGCGGCGGTGACGATTTCGACGGCACTGAGGGGGAACAGAACCGCCGTGCGCGCTGCTGACCACATACGGAATACGAACGCAGGATGACGAGCCCC
>NZ_JBEYHA010000031.1:0-65219 GCF_040635075.1 Nocardiopsis sp. NPDC007018 | reverse complement strand
GTCGGCGGGCCCGCCGACCCCGCTCACATCCGCAGGACGGCGAACGACTCCTCCGGGACGGTGACCGTACTCGCCTCGATCGTGGCTCTCCCGGAGTCCAGCACCACCGCGCGCGGCTCGGCTCCCAGATCCACCGCGGCCTCCCGGTCGCCGAGGTTGCACACCAGGCGCAGCGATCCCCGGTGCAGGGTGAGCACACGTCCGTCCCGGTCGGCGTCCACGCGGAACCGGTCCAGGCGCGGGTCGGCGAGCTCGGGTTCGGCGCGGCGCAGGGCGATCAGGGCCCGGTGGACCTCCAGCACGCGCGCGTGCGGTTCCCGCGACGGTTCGGTCCAGTCCAGAACGGCGCTGTCGCGGGTGGCCGGGTCCATCGGGTCGGGGACCTCCTCCTCCGCCCAGCCCAGGGCGGCGAACTCGCGGCGGCGGCCGCGCCGCACCCCCTCGGCCAGGTCGGGGTCGGCGAAGGACGCGAAGAAGGGCCAGGGGGTGGTGGCCGCCCACTCCTCCCCCATGAAGACCATCGGGGTGTAGGGCGAGCACAGGACCAGGGCGGCACCGCAGGCCAGTAGGCCCGGCGAGACGTGCTCGCCCATGCGGTCGCCCCGGGCCCGGTTGCCGATCTGGTCGTGGGTGCCGAGGTAGCCCAGGAACCGGCTCCCGGGCAACCGAGCGGTGTCGACCGGGGCTCCGTGGCCGCGTCCCCGGAAGGTGGAGCGGGTCCCGTCGTGCCAGAACACGCGGCGCAGCGTCTCGGCCAGGACCGAGGGGCCCTCGAAGTCGGCGTAGTAGCCGTGGTTCTCCCCGGTGAGCGCCACGTGCAGGGCGTGGTGGAGGTCGTCCGACCACTGCGCGGTCATGCCGAGCCCGCCCGCCTCCCTGGCCAGGACGGTGCGCGGGTCGTTGCGGTCGGACTCGGCGACCAGGGACAGGGGGCGTCCCAGACCGGTGGCGAGCGCCTCCACCTCGGCGGAGAGTTCGGCGAGCAGCGGCACCGCGCGGTCGTCGCGCAGGGCGTGGACGGCGTCCAGGCGGAGCCCGTCCAGGTGGTAGTGGCGCAGCCAGTCCAGGGCGCCGTCGAGAACCAGCCGCCGGACGGGGTCGGAGTCGGGGCCGTCCAGGTTGAGGGAGGGCCCCCAGTCGTTCTCCCCGGAGAAGTAGGGCCCAAAGCGCGGCAGGTAGGCGCCCGAGGGGCCAAGGTGGTTGTAGACGACGTCCAGGAGGACGGCCAGACCCCGGCGGTGGCAGGCGTCGACGAACGCCTTGAGGGCGTCGGGGCCGCCGTAGGGGGCGTGGACGGCGGACCACAGGACGCCGTCGTAGCCCCAGCCGTGGGTGCCGTCGAAGGCGTTGAGCGGCAGGAGTTCGACGTGGGTGACGCCGAGGTCGGCCAGGTGGTCGAGGCGGTCGGCGGCCGCGGTGAGGGTGCCCTCGGGGGTGAAGGTGCCGACGTGGAGTTCGTAGACGACGCCCCCGGCGAGCGGCCGACCGGTCCAGGTGTGGTCGCTCCAGGTGTGGGCGGTGTGGTCGAGGACCCGGCTGGGCCCGTGTACCCCGTGGGGCTGCCACAGGGAGCGGGGGTCGGGCAGGGGTTGGGGGTCGTCGTCGAGGAGGTAGGCGTAGGAGGTGCCGGGTCCGGCGCCCTCCACCCGGGCGTGCCACCATCCGTCGTCGGCGCGTTCCATCGGGTGGTCGGAGCCGTCGGCGCGTACGCGTACGCGCTCGGCCCGGGGCGCCCAGACGGAGAAGTCGCCGCGCACACCGCGCCCAGGAGTGTGAGGCGCGGTGTCGGCGTGACTGGAGTGCGGGGTGGCGGGCATGACCGGTTCGTTCACGGGGAGTGGCCTACCCCGGTACCCCGCGCGCCACGCCGACCGGTCCACGGGCCCGCGAGGGCGGCGCCCCGACGGGATGCGCCCGAGCCACCGCCCCGGCCGCGCCCTACGGGGACCTGAGGTAGGTGCCCAGGCGCACCGAGGCGGTCGTGGCGAACGGCTCGGGTAGCTCGGCGACGCGCCCCGCGAGCTCCTCGGGGGTCACGTGCCGGGCGCTGGGCCCCATCCCCACCACGGTCCGGACGTCCTCGTGCTCCAGGTCCATCGTGAAGCGCAGCTCCCGGGTGGCGACGGGGGTGAAGTGGCCTTCCAAACTCTGGGCCAGGCGTTCGTCCTTGCGGGGGTCGACGTCGAGCAGCCCCAGGGCCGCGCGGGGTTCGGTCAGGTGGTCGGGGGCCGGGGTGACCACCAGCAGCACCCCGCCGGGCCGCAGGATTCGGCGGAACTCGGCCGCGTTGCGGGGGGCGAAGACGTTGGTCACCGCGTCGGCGGTGTGGTCGGCCAGCGGCAGGCGGCGCCAGGAATCGGCGGTGACGGCTCCGCCGCGCGGGTGCGCGCGGGCGGCCCGTCGGGCGGCGAACTTGGAGACGTCGGTGGTCAGCCCCACGGCGTCGGGAAGCTCGTCGAGAATGCGGGTGAGGTAGTGGCCGGTGCCGCCGCCGACGTCGACGATGACGCGGCGCCCGGCGAGCTCCTCGGCCAGTGCCCGGGCGAGGGGGTCGTAGTGGCCGCGCTCCTGGAAGCGCTGGCGGGCGGCGACCATCTCCCTGGTGTCACCGGACCCGGGCGGGGTGGCGCCGGTGAGCAGGCTCGCGTAACCCTCCCGGGCGACGTCGAAGCTGTGGCCCCGCGCGCAGGTGAGCCCCTGGTCCAGCGGGAGCGCGCAGACGGGGCAGGTCAGGGAGGCCGCCAGGGCGGCGGGCATGCGCAGCTCGGGGCCGGTCTTCTTCGTCATGATCACGGTCAGCCTACCGAGCGCGGGGCACCGCGCGGCCCGGGCCGGTTCCCACCGCCCGGCGAGCCCGAACTCCGACTCCGTCGGTCGTGTCCGCGCACGAGTGCGAGCCGCGCGGCCGGGCGGATAGCTTGTGTTCATGGGTGAGAGGCCGGTGCGACAGCCGACGAGTCGAGGCGGCGCGGACGATCGGGCCACGACCGTGGGAGTGGTCGCCTCCCTCCTGGGGGTCACGGTCCGGACGCTGCACCACTGGGACGAGATCGGCCTGGCCCGCCCCAGTGAGCGAAGCGCGGCGGGCTATCGGATCTACACGGCCGAGGACGTGGCCCGTATCCACCGGGTGCGCGTGTACCGGGACCTCGGGGTCTCGTTGGAGGAGATCGCCCGGCTGCTGGACGCCGACGCCGAGGAGGCCGCGCGGTCCCTGCTCCACCAGCGGGACCGGTTGCGCGGGCGCGTTCGCGAGCTGGAGCGGATGGCGGAGGCCCTGGACCGCCTGGCCCGGGCCAGGCAGGAGGGCGTGCTGCTGTCGGCGCGGGAGCAGGTCGACGTCTTCGGCGCGCACTGGCAGCCCTCCTGGGCCGCCCGGGCACGCGAACGCTGGGGCGCGACCCGCCAGTGGGCGCAGTTCGCCGAGCGGGCCGCGAACCGCACCGCCGAGGACTGGCGGCTGGTCGCACAGCGGGTCAGGACACTCGACGCCGACCTGGCCGAGGCGGTACGCACCGGTGTCGCACCGGCGAGCACGGAGGCGAACGCCCTGGCCGAACGGCACCGCGAGTCGATGGGCGCCTACTTCGACTGCACACACTCCATGCAGGTGATCCTCGCCCAGACCAACGTGGACGACCCGGGGTTTCGGGCGCACTACGACGGCATCGCCCCCGGGCTGGCGGTGTGGCTGCGCGACGCCGTCAACGCCAACGCCCGCGCGCACGGCGTCGAACCGGAGAACGCGCTGTGGGAGTGACCCGCACCGTCCGGCATCGGCCGGGCTCATGACGTCCGGGCGCGTTCACCGGTCCCGCCGGGACGGACCCCGCCCCGCTCCCACGTCCCGACGCTCCGCCTAGGAACCGACGGAGCGGCCCGCGTAGTCGGGGGCGGGTTCGGCGAGGGCCGCCAGGCGGGCGGCCACCTCCTCGGGGAAGGGCACGGCCCTTCCTCGTTCCTGGTCGACGTGGAGCGCCATCAGCTCCTCGGTCGCCACCAGGGCGCCCGCCACCAGCATCTCGTGGCAGATCCGTACCTTCCTGCCCACGGGGCGGCCGGGTTCCGGTCCGACCACCCGGGTGCGGACCCGGACCTCGGCGTCGGCACCGACCTCCAGCAGGTACCGCACGTGCGCCTCGACGGTGTAGAGCGAGCAGCCGGACGCGTCGCGGTAGGCCGCTCCCAGACCGACCCGGTCCATGAGGGCGTCGGTCGCGAACCCGAAGAGCAGGACGTAGTAGGCCTCGCTGAGGTGACCGTTGTAGTCGATCCACTCGGGCCGCAGCCGCCGGGTGAGGGTCGTGTTCACGCGCCGCCTCGCGTTCGCTCGGCCGCCTCGGCCCGTTCGACCTCCGCCAGGGCGCGCGCCACCGCGATCAGACGCCGGTCGCGCTGGGCGACGAGTTCGGCGGTGGAGCGCCCGGCCACGACCTCGTCCGTGCCCGCGACCATGCGGTCGCGCAGCTCAGCGGTGAGTTCGGGGGCCTCCAGGCGGGTCCACGGCTCCTTCAGGGACGGCCCGAAGTGGTCGAGCATGTGCGCCATCCCGCCCTCTCCTCCGGCCAGGTGGAAGGTCAGGCAGGGCCCGAAGAAGGCCCAGCGCAGACCGGGCCCGCTGGTCATCGCCCGGTCGATCTGTTCCACGGTCGCCTCACCCTCGGCGACCATGTGCAGGGCCTCGCGCCAGGCGGCCTCCTGGATGCGGTTGCCGATGAATCCGGGAAGCTCGCGGTCCATGCCGATCACCGACTTGCCCGCGACCCGGTAGAAGTCCGCGGCCCAGTCGACGGCCCACCCCCGGGTGCGTTCTCCGCCGACGACCTCGACGAGGGGCACCAGGTAGGGCGGGTTGAAGGGGTGGCCGACCACGAGCCGCTCCGGGGTGCGGGCGGCCACCTGCATCTCGCTCATGCCGTAGCCGGAGGTGGACGAGGCGATGACCACGCCCGCCGGGGTGGCGGCGTCGATCTCGGCCAGCAGGCCGATCTTGAGGTCGAGGCGTTCGGGGGCGCTCTCCTGGACGAAGTCGGCGTCGGCGACCGCCTCGGCCAGTGTCGCCGCGACCGTCAGGTTCTCCTGGGCGGCGCCCTCGGCCAGTCCGAGCTCCTCCAACGCGGGCCAGGCCGAGGCGACCAGGGCGCGCAGCCCGTCCTCGGCTCCGGGGTCGGGGTCCCAGGCGACGACCCGGTAGCCGCGGCCCAGGAAGTGGGCGACCCAGCCGCCGCCGATGACGCCCGCACCGACGCAGGCGACCGTGCGCACGTCCTCGGGGGTGGTTCTCACGTTCTCCGACATGGTGCTCCTCAAGGGGGTGAAGGGGGAGGTCAGGCGCCGCGGAGCTTGAGCATGGCGCGGGTCTCGGCCGGTGTGGCCACCCGGGCGCCGAGCCCCTCGATGAGGGAGACCGCCCGCTCGGTGAGTTGGCCGTTGGTGGCCTTCACCCCCCGGCTCAGGTACAGGTTGTCCTCCAGACCCACCCGGGCGTGTCCGCCGAGCAGCACCGACTGGGCCACCCAGGGCATCTGTCCGCGACCGATGGAGAAACTCGCCCAGTGGGCGCCCTCGGGGAGCAGGTTCACCATCGACAGGAGCACGCCGGGGTCCGACGGCGCCCCGTAGGGGATGCCGGTGCACAGCTGGAACATCGTCGGGTCGTCGATGAGGCCCTCGGCGTACATCGTCTTGGCGAACCACAGCTGGCCGGTGTCGAAGATCTCCAGTTCCGGGCGGACCCCGAGTTCCTGGATGCGCCGGGCGCCCGCCCGCAGCATGTCCGGGGTGGAGACGTAGACCTGGCTGCCGTCCCCGAAGTTGAGGCTGCCGCAGTCCAGGGTGCAGATGTCGGGCAGCAGCTCCTCCACGTGCGGGAGCCGGTCCAGGCCGTTGACCAGGTCGGTACCCTCCTCGAACCGGAGCGGGTCGTCCTGGCCGAGGACGAGGTCGCCGCCCATGCCCGCGGTGAGGTTGATGACGATGTCGACCCCGGTCTGGCGGATGCGGTCGACGACCTCGCGGTACAGGGCGTTGTCCCGGGAGGGCGCGCCGGTCTCGGGATCGCGGACGTGGATGTGCACCGCGCTGGCTCCGGCCCGCGCCGCCTCCACCGCCGACGCGGCGATCTCCCTGGGGGTCACGGGTACGTGCTCGCTCCGGCCGACGGTGTCTCCGGCGCCGGTGAGGGCGCAGGTCAGGATGGGTGTGGGGTTGAGGGTGTCGCTCAAGGGGGCTCCTTCTCGGTGATGGGGGACGGAGCCGGAGCCGGGCCGGCTCCGGAAGGGCTCTACCGCCGGACCAGGACGGCCACCGGGTAGTGGTCGAGCACCTCCGACAGGCGGGCGGTCGTGAGGCCGTCCACGCGTTCGGGGGCGAGCGTGCGGCCGGTGAGGCGGTCGGTCCACTCCCCCGGCCCCGAGGGCAGGGGCAGCACCGTGTCGGCCCAGCCCCCGGCGTCGGCCAGGGTGATCGGCAGGCGGGTGGCCACCACCGCCAGGCCGGGCTCGCGGGTTCCCCGGGCGGTGCGCGCGAAGGCGAGGGCGTGCCCCGCCGAGGGCCCCTGGGCGGCCAGCGGAAGGTAGCCCGTGGGGCGCAGTTCCCGGCGGGCGCGCAGGCAGGTCCGGACCACGTGGAGCTTGGCGGCCCCAGTGTCGTCCACGGGCGGGCGCCACCCCTGTTCGAGGCGGTCCAGAAGCGCGGCGCGGACCGCGTGGTCCACGGGCCTGCGGTTGTCCGGGTCCACCAGGGACAGGTCCCACAGCTCGGTGCCCTGGTAGACGTCGGGCACGCCCGGGCCCAGCAGCTGGAGGGCCTTCTGCCCCAGGGCGTTGCTCCAGCCCGGCTCGCGCAGGGACTCCGCCAGGGCCGCGACCTCGGCGTACAGGCCGGTGTCGGCTCGCAGCCGCTCGGGCCACGAGCGGACGCGGTCCTCGAAGTCGGGGTCCGGAGCCGTCCACGAGGTGCCCAGCCGCGCCTCGCGGGCCGCCTTGAGCAGGTAGTCCACCAGGCGCTGGTCGCTCAGCGGCCAGGCACCCAGGAGGGTCTGCCAGCCGAGGAGGTCGAGGGAGGGCTCGGGCAGCGGGACGCGTGCGCTCCAGCGGCGGACGGCGTCGGCGAACTCGGCGGGGATCTCCGAGAGGACGGCCAGCCGGGCGCGCACGTCCTCTGAACGCTTGGTGTCGTGGGTGGAGAGCGCGGTCATCGTGTGCGGTTCGGCCGCCTCACGGCGCAGGTTGTCCTCGTGGAAGGCGTCGGGCGCCACACCGAAGCGGGCGGGGTCGCCGCCGACCTCGTTGAGGGCGACGAAGCGGGTCGCCCGGTAGAACGCGGTGTTCTCGGTGCCCATGGCCACCACCATGCCGCTGGTCTGCTGGACGCGGCGGGCGGTCTCGCCGTGCGGGTCGTCGCGGACGGTGCGGTCCAGTGTCTTGAGGACCGGCTGGAGGTCGGGGCGGCGCTCGGCGGCGGCGCGCACGGCGCGGAACCAGGCCGGCTCGCCCTCGGGCAGGTAGGAGCGGTACACGTCGAAGGCGGTGAGGAGCTCGGTGACGGCCTCCTCGGCGCCCTCGGCGGCGGGCAGTGTCGCCGCGATCCTGCGGACCTCCGTGCGCAGGAGCTCGTTGGCGGCGTGGGAGCGGGCCTGGTGGTCGACGGCCCCGGTGTCGGTGGGCACGCCGAGGTCGCGGGCCAGCGACGTCAGGACGGGTTCGGCGTCGGAGTCGACGAACACCCCGCAGACCGTGCGTAGGGCGTCGTATCCGGTGGTCCCGGCCACCGGCCAGGAGGCGGGGAGGGTCTCTCCGGGCGCGAGGACCTTCTCCACCACGATCCACCCGGGGAAGCGTTCGGCGAGGCGGCGCAGGTAGCCCCCGGGGTCGCTGAGCCCGTCCACGTGGTCCACCCGCAGCCCGTCCACGCCCCACCGCAGGATCTCGGCGTGGGCGGCGTCGAAGACCCCGGGGTCCTCCACACGGACGGCGGCCAGGTGGTCGACGTCGAAGAAGCGGCGGTAGTTGAGTTCGCTGTCCCCGCGCCGCCAGGAGACCAGCCGGTAGTGCTGGCGTCCGTGCACGTCGGCGGGGTGGTCACCGGGGGCGTGGGTCCCCGGGGCCAGCGGGAAGCGCAGGTCGAAGTAGACCAGGTGGCCGTCGGTGAGGGTGAGCTCGGACAGGGCCGCGCGGCCGTCGTCGCCGTCGTCGGCCAGGACCGGCACCAGGATGGGCCCGGAGTCGTGGTCCAGGTCGAAGCAGCGGGCGTACACGGAGTCCCGTCCGTGTTCGAGGACGTCCCACCACCACGGGTTGGCGTCGGGGCGGGCCACCGACATGTGGTTGGGCACGATGTCGGCGACCACGCGCACGCCGAGCTCACGTGCCCGCTCCAGGAGCGCGGAGAGCGCCCGTTCGCCTCCCAGCGCCTCGGAGACGCGTGTGGTGTCCACCACGTCGTAGCCGTGGTCCGATCCGGGCGCCGCCGCGAGGAGCGGAGAGAGGTAGACCGCGCCCACTCCGAGCCGGTGCAGCTGGTCGAGGAGGGCCGTGGCCTCGGGGAGGCCCAGACCCGGCCCCAACTGGAGCCGGTAGGTCGACGTGGGTGCCTGGGGGCCGTTCGGGCCGGTGCTGTGCGCGCTCATCACCCAGGATCAGTGCCCGGCCGTTCGGCGTGTCATACCTGTCCTGCGCCACCCGTGTCGGAAGGCCCGGCCCGGCAGCCTTCACCGGCGGAGAACCCCTCGTTCACCTCCCGTCCACCCGGCGTCCTCCGGGCCGCCACGGACACGTCCGGTTCCGCACACACCCGCGTTGGGGAAGAGCGTCCGACAATGGTTAAATTCATCGGCGGTCTTCCGTCACCAGCGACGACGCGCCGGGAACCGGCGGCCGGTGGTCGCCGGTGCCGAGGCCCACCGACTCCGACGAAGGGGATAGAAGCAGCGTGCTCCCGTCCAACAAGCGCACCCGCACCCAGCGCCGTCCCAGCACCCGCCGGGGCGCGGCCGCCTCGGCCGCGCTGGCCGGACTTCTGCTCGCGTCCACCGCCTGCGGCAGCGACGACGCCGTCCAGGGGGCGGGGCCCGAGGTCCCCGACGACCTGGAGTGCTTCTCGGGGAGCCTGCACGGTTCCGGGTCCAGTGCCCAGGAGAACGCGATGACGACGTGGATCGCGGGCTTCCAGTCGGCCTGTGAGGACGCTCGCATCTACTACGACTCGATCGGCTCGGGCGGCGGCCGCAACCAGTTCATCGACGGCGCGGTGACCTTCGCCGGGACCGACGCGGCGATGGACCCCGAGGAGAACGCGGACGCCGTGTCGCGCTGCGGGGGGTCCGACACCATCAACCTGCCCGCGTACGTGGTGGCGATCGCGGTGGTGTTCAACCTGGACGGGATCGAGCACCTCAACCTGTCCCCGGACACCCTGGCGATGATCTTCAACCAGGACATCACGCGCTGGGACGACCCGCGGATCGCTCAGGACAACCCCGACCTCGATCTGCCGGACCTGGCGATCACGCAGGTCAACCGGGCCGACGACTCCGGTACGACGGAGAACTTCACCCGTTACCTCGCCAAGGCGGCCCCCGACGCGTGGCCGCACGAGGCGGGCGGCCAGTGGCCGATCACCCCGCGCGAGTCCGCGCAGGGCAACAGCGGCATCGCCGACACGGTCTCGCGCGCGAACGGCGCGATCGGGTACGTGGAGATGTCCCACCTGCACGGACTCCCCGCCGCGAGCATCGGCGTGGGCGACGAGTTCGTGGACATCGCGCCGGAGGCGGCCGCCAAGGTCGTGGCGGACTCCCCGCGCCGCGAGGACAACACCAGTGAGTTCGACCTGGCCCTGGACCTGGACTACGGCACCACGGAACCGGGCAGCTACCCGTTGGTGCTGGTGAGCTACGAGACGGTGTGCCTGGACTACCCGGACGCGGGCGAGGCCGAGCGGGTCAGGGCGTTCCTGCGGTACGTGGTGAGCCCCGAGGGCCAGGAGGCGGCCTCGGAGGAGACGGACTCGACTCCGGTCAACGACGCGCTGCGCGAGGACCTGCTGGCGTCCATCGACGCGATCGGCTCCTAGCGGGGGCGGTGGCCCCCGGGCGCGTCACCGAGGTGGCGCGCCCGTCTACGTGCCCCCGTCCGGGTCGTCGTCGGGCATCTGGCGGCCGCACGCCCGGCAGGCGCGGTGCCAGAGCCCGCGCAGCCGGGCGCGTACCGACCCGCGCGGGCGGGGGCGGCGCCAGCGGCGTCGGGTACGCCCTGTCCCAGTGCCGTCGTCCCCCTCTTCGGCCGGTCCGTCGGGTTCGGGGTCGGCGGGCACGGGCAGGAGGGTGTCCGCGGCGGCCCGGGGCGGTGGCGGGACGGACCGGTGCAGGGTCAGATCGGTGAGCGTGCCCTCGCCTCCGTGGATGCGGTAACGGCCGTGGAGCTCGGCGACCACGTCGGCGAGGTCCTCGTCCTCGCCGCACACCCGCATGGCCCGGGCGAGCGCGCGGGTCCGCCAGAGCCGCACCCCCGCGTCGCGGGTGGGCGAGGCGGCCAGGAACAGTTCGGTGAGTCCGGCGCGGGCGCGCTCGGCGCTGGCCAGCAGCCGCGACAGGGCGAGCTCGCCCAGCCCCCACGCCACGGGTACCTGGAGCAGGAACGGCGAGGGGAATCCGGTCCTGGGAGCGGAGGCGGCGAAGGAGATGCGCGGCTCGCGCAGGTAGTTGGCCTGGATCAGGCGCAGGTCGAGCTGGGGCCCCTCGAAGGTGCCCGGGGCCGCCCCGACGCCCTCCCAGTCGGCGACCAGGGTGACCGCGAGGTCGGTCTCGGTACCGCCGAGCAGCCGGTCCACGCACCCCCGGACCAGGTCGTAGGGGGCGCCTGCGACGTCCACCACGGCGTGGACCAGCGGGGTGCGGCGTCGGGCCTCGGGGACCCGTTCCCGGTAGGCGTGCGGGTGGGGCATGAGCTCCGCGAGGACCTCGGTGCGGAAGCGCTCGGAGGGCAGGCGGGTGCGCGCGGTGGAGGCCGCGCCCACGTGCCAGGCGGTGGCGGCGCGTTCGGGGACCATGACGGCTCCGGCCTGCCAGAGCCGGTAGCCGAACTCGGTGTCCTGGCCGAGGTCGAGGTCGGGGTCGACCCCGCCCGCGGCTTCGTAGAGGCTGCGCCGGACCCCGGCGGCGGCACCCAGGTAGGCGTGGAATCCGAGGTGGTCGGCGTCGCGCAGGTCGTCGCTCTGGTCGAGCAGGTGCTCGATCCAGTCGTGGCGGCCGCCGGTGTCCGGGGCTCCTTGCGCGTCCGCGGCGCGTGCCGTGGCCAGGACCGCGTCGGGTTCGTGCGGGTCGGTGTCGCTGAAACGGACGCGGCCGAGGGTGACGCACTCCGCGTGGGCGTGGTGCCAGCGCGCCTGGGCCTCGACGAACTCGGGGCAGACGACCATGTCGGCGTCCATCCACATGAGGACGTCGCCGGTGCTGGCGTGGGCTCCGTAGGCGCGTGCGTATCCGGCGCCCCAGCCGCCGTCGGGCGCGGCCACCACGCGGCAGCGGCGGGGCCGGACGTCGGGGAGCGTGAGCGGTGGCGCGGAGTGGTCGTCCACGACCACGACCTCGAAGAGGTGTTCGGGATAGGTCTGGTCGGAGAGCGAGGCCAGTGCCAGGTCGAGCCGTTCCTGGCCGCCCCGCGCGGGGATGATGACACTGACGGTGAGTTCGGGTGTCCAGCGGCCGGTGGCGGGGGGTGTCAGCGCGCTCCAGTCGTTGCGGAACACACGGGTGGCGACCCGTTCCACCCGGCCGCGGTGGGACACCCCGTCAACATGAGACCCTACGTGCTTATTCAGTGACACAGAGTCACTATAGCGATGTTTCCCCACACAGAGTGAGTGTCACCCCGCGTCGCTGTGTCACCGGCCCTGTGCCTGGGACCTGAGCATCCGTACGCCCAACAGGACGACACCGGCGACCAGGGCGATCATGACGCCCCACACCAGCAGGCCGACGATCACCGACAGCAACCAGAAGAGGGCGACGACGACCGCGACACCGGCGGCGACCCTGAGAACGAGACGACCCATGCGCGGAAGAATACGCGGCCGCCGCCTCCGGCGGAACCCCGGTCCGCCCTCCGGGAGGGGGCGGACCGGGGAGCCAGCGCGGGAGCGCCCTAGCCGGGGCGGACGGCGCTGGTGAAGACACCGTCCCAGTAGGCGGCCAGGGAGACCTCCTCCAGAGGCTTCGACGGGTTCGATCCGTGGATCATCTTGCCGTTTCCGGAGTAGATGCCCACGTGGCTCGGCGCCGAGACGCTGTAGAAGAACATCAGGTCGCCCGGCTGGAGCTGGTCGCGCGAGACCGGGGTCCCCGCGTTGACCTGGTCGTAGGTGGTCCGCGGCAGGTTCACGCCCGCCTGGGCCCAGGCGGCCTGGGTCAGGCCGGAGCAGTCGTAGCCGTTGGGACCGGTACCGCCCCAGACGTAGGGCTTGCCGATCTGCGCGCGGGCGAAGTCGAGCACGGCCTGGACGTCGCCGGAGACGGCGACCGCGGCTCCGGCGGAACCGCCGTCCGTGCCCGTCCCGGAGTCCTCGCCCACGGTCGGGTCGACACCTCCCAGACTCTCCAGCACCTCGGCCTGCTCCTCCAGTGCGGCCTCCCCCTGGGCCACCGCCTCCTCGGCGGCCGCCAGGGACTGGGCCGCGGCCTCCTCGGTCGCCTCAGCCGCGTTGAACAGCTCCTCGGCGTTCTCGACCTCGGTCACGTAGTCGGCCAGGGTCGCCTGCTGCCCCTCGGACAGGTAGTCGAGGTCGGCGATGTTCTGGAGCGCGTTGTCGGCGTCGCCGCCGAACAGCACTCCCATGGAACTGTGGGTGGCGCCGGTGTAGGCGCCCTGCACGATCACCGAGACCTGGCCGGACTTGGCGTCCAGTTCCTCCTGGGCCTGGTCGAGCCGTTCCTGGAGGTCCTCCAGCTCGGCCTCGGTCGCGGCGTGGTCCTCCTTGGCCTCGTTGTAGTCCGCGTTCAGCCCGGAGAGCTCCTCCTGGAGTTCCTCGTAGCGTTCACGGGCCTCGGACTCGGTCTGGTCGGCCAGGGCCACGCCGGAGGACAGGACCACGGCGCCGAGGGCGACGAAGCCGACCGTCGTCAGGCGGCGGGTGGGTTCGGGGTTGCGAGTCACAGCACCGACTGCCTTTCTCCCACACCCGTTTACCGGCACGCGGGCATCCCGAAGGCGCGCCGAGGGACGGCGCGGGGATGCGTGGCGGAGGGGTACCGGCGGCGACGGGAAGGGTCGCGTGAAGACGCCGGGCGTCGTGACGGCCCCCGCTCCTGGGAAGAGGACAGCTGCTGAGCGGGGCGCAACGGCAGGCCGTACGCTGTCACCCTGGTGGTGACGAACCGGGGCGTTCCGACCTGGGGGAACACTAATTCATCCCTCGGACCGGACGCGACCCGTCCGTGACCTCCCGTTGGGCGACCCGCCCCCGCCGCCCCGGGGGCGGACCGGCCCGGAACCCCGCCGGGCGCGAGGGTGGCGTCGGGTCGATCCCGGATCGGGCGGTTCACGAACGGGTCGAGCGCGGACGTGACCGTGGCGCGTCTCACACCGCCAGCGGGAAGGGGTCGGACACCGGTGCCCGACCCCCGACGTCACAGGTGGCGGGCCCACCATTCGAGGATCGCCTCGAACCGGGCCACCCGGTGGCTGGGCAGCCCCGTACGCGACAGTTCGTGGCCCTCCCCCGGGAACAGCAGCATCTCGGTCTCGTGCCCGCGCCGCTTGAGCGACACGAACAGGCGCTGGGCCTGTTCCACCGGGCAGCGCCAGTCCTGCTCGGAGTGGATGATGAGAAACGGCCGGTCGATCCGGTCGGCGTGGCTGAGCGGGCTCTCCTTCGCCCAGGTCTCCGGCGGCCCGTACAGCGGCTCGGGGAAGTAGGGCCCGATGTCGGACGACCCGTGGAAGCTGTCGATCGCGTTGACGGCGCGCTCGCTGATGGCCGCCCGGAAGCGGTCGCCGTGGTGGGCCGCGATCCACGTGGTCATGAACCCGCCGTGCGAACCTCCCATGACGCCCACCCGTGAGGCGTCCAACCGCTCGTCGGTCAGTGCCTCGTCCAGGAGGGCGAGGACGTCGGTCGAGGTGACCGCGCCCACCGACCCGATGACCGCCCGCCCGTGTTCCTGGCCGTAGCCCGAGGAGCCGCGCGGGTTGCAGTAGACCACCGCGTACCCGGCCGCCGCGTACACCTGGGTCTCGTCGAAGAGCTGCCAACCGTACTGCGCGAAGGGTCCGCCGTGGATCATCAGCACCACGGGGTGCGGCCCCTCCCCCTCGGGCACCGCCACCCAGCCGTGCACCTCGGTGCCGTCGACGGTGCGGGCGGTCAGCTCGGTGACCGCGACGGGGTCCAGCTCGGGGTCGCCGAAGGAGGTCAGCCTCCGGGGCCCGTCGCCGGTGACCGCGTACAGTTCCCCGCTGTCGCGCTCCCCGGACGACGCCACCACCGTGACCCCGCCCGCGTGGTCGAAGGAGGTGACCTGGACGTGTCCGCCGTGGACCACGGAGCGCACGCCGCCGGGGGTGACCCGGTACAGCTCGACCGCGCCCCGGTTCTCTCCGGTGACCAGGACGCCCTCGTCGGTCACCCGGGGAGTCTGGACCATGCGGGGGTCCTCGGTCCCGGTCAGCCTCCGGGGAGGCTCGGTGCCGTCGAGCGGGACCGACCACAGGCCCGTCACCCGGCCCACGAAGTCGCCGAGGTCCGGGCCGAGCTCGTCGGCGAGGAAGTACACGGTGGCGCCGTCGTCGGCCAGGGCCGCCGCCCGCGCGCCCAGGTCGCCCCGGGTGATTCGGCGCGGCTCGGCGCCCGCCTCGGGGGCGCAGACCCACAGGTCGCGGACGAGGTCGGTGTCCCGGGTCGCGTGCAGGGCGGCGTCGAACACCAGCCCGGTACCGTCCGGGGTCCACAGCGGCCGTCCGTGGTCGGTGTCGCCGACCGTGACCTGGACCGGCTCGCCCGCCTCCCCCGCCGGGTCGACGGGGGCGCTCACGAACACCTGCTGGCGCCGGTCGTTGGTGAACCCGAAGTCGTCGTGACGGTACTTGAGCGCGGTCAGGCGCCGCGGCGGTTCCTTGTCGGGAGTGCCGTCCACGTACCGGCCCTCCTCGGGCACGCGCGCGTTGTAGGCCAGTCGGGTGGAGTCGGGGCTCCAGGTGAAGGCTCCGGCGCCGAGGGGGTGTCCGGTGATCCTCCACGGCTCTCCGCCGTCCGAGGGCAGCACGTGGATCTGCGGGCGCCGGTCCTCGTCGGGGCGCAGGAAGGCGATCCACCGGCCGTCGGGGGAGAAGAGCGGGGAGGCGTCGCGCTGCCCCCGGGTGAGTCTGCGGGCGGGCGCGGACCCGTCCGTGGGCACGGTCCACAGAGAGCCGAGGTAGGCGTCCTCCTCGAGGTCCGGGCGGGTCACGGCGAGGACCGCCCGGGCGCCGTCCGGGGACAGGGACGGTGCGCCGAGGGTGTGCAGGCGTGCGATGTCAACGGGTTTCATAGACGAGTGGCGGCCGCGCGGGGGCGCGATCCGCCGTCTCCTTCCCTTGGGTACGGGGATGCCGGTGACCGAAGGCGCCCCCCGGTCAGGGGGTCATCCCACCCCGGACCCTATCGACGCGCTATGGGTCGCATCCATAGGTCCTGTCCCCTTTGTGTGACGCGTTCGTCGGGGACGGCCCGCGACGCCGGGGCCGTACCGCGCCGCCCGGGCCCGGGGCCCACCGCCCAGCCCGCCGCTGGCGTGTGCGCTCCGTGCCCGGGGACGGCGGCCCTCACAGGGAGCCGTCGGTCTCCAGACGGGTGCAGACCCAGCGGGTCCCCTCCCGGCGCAGGCGGAAGGCGAAGACGCGGGAACGGCTGTCGCAGGAGATCACCGCGCTGGCCTCCACCCCGCCCGCCCCGAGCGGCTGGTGGAACACCCGGGTCAGCCGGGGCGCCATCGCGCAGTCCACCGTGCCGCGCAGTCGGCGCAGTTCCTCGCGGACGGGCACGGTCACGTGGTCGCGCAGCACCTCGGGGGCCCGCCTGCCCACCAGCACCTCGGCCATCTGCTGCGCCAACCTGCGGACGTCTCCCGGGGTGCGGTGACCGGCCAGGGGGGCCGACGCGCACCGTCCCGCGGTCATGCCCCGGCGCGGGGTCCGGGCGGGGGTGCGCACCGGCCGCCAGGGGTGGGCGGCGGCGCGGGCGCAGAGGTGGCGCCGACAGGGGTGACCGGGAGTGGCGTGCGACATGAACGATTCCCTTCCGGGGAGGAACGAGGACCCGACACCCTTCAAGGAGCACGGCCCCGGGTTCCCGTGCCACCTGGCATTCCAGCTTTCGCGCGACCGTCGACACGGCTCACCCTCGACGAGCGGCCCCCACCTGAGAACCGTCATACTTCAGGTGTGACTCACGCTTACCTTTCCTCCCCCGTGCCCGTCGCCCTCGCCCACCGGGGCGGTTGGCTCACCGACGACCAGGGCGTGCGCCGCACCGAGCTGGAGAACACGGCCATGGCCTTCCAACACGCCGTCGACCTGGGCTACGCGTACCTGGAGACGGACGTGCACGCCACCAGCGACGGCGTGCTCATGGCCTTCCACGACCGCACCCTGGACCGCACCACCGACCGGGCGGGCGCCATCGCCGCGCTGCCCCACCGCGAGGTGGCCCGGGCCCGGGTCGCGGGCAAGGAACCGGTCCCCCTGCTGGAGGACCTGCTCGGCGCCTGGCCCGGCACCCGCTTCAACATCGACCTCAAGGCGGACGGCGCCGTCGTGCCGCTCCTGGAGGTGATCCGCCGCACCAACGCCTGGGATCGCGTGTGCGTCGGTTCCTTCAACCAGAACCGCCTGGAGCGGGCCCGGCGGCTCTACGGCCCCCGGGTGGCCACCTCGTGCGGGCCCGCGGACGTGGCGCGGCTCCGCCTGGCGTCGCTGTCCCCGGTCCTGCGCCCCTTCGCCAGCCGCACCCCCGACTGCGCCCAGATCCCGTTGAGGCACGCCGGTTTCCCGGTCCTCAGCCGCGACGTGATCCGCACCGCCCACCGGATCGGCATGCAGGTCCACGTGTGGACCGTCAACGACACCGGGGTGATGGAGCGGCTGCTCGACGCGGGCGTGGACGGCATCATCACCGACAACACCGCCGGGCTGCGCGAGGTGCTCGTCCGGCGGGGCCGTTGGAACCCGCACGACCCCAGAACCGCGTAGAACGGATAGCCCCCTCCATGGCCACGACCACCGCGGACAACTCCCCCGCGTCCGACCCCGCGCAGCGCAGACGCGAACAGCGCGGCTGGTACACCTACGACTGGGCCAACCAGGTGTTCATCACCTCGGTGGTCACCGTCCTCATCGGCCCCTACCTGTCCGGGCTGGCCTGCTCGGAGGCGGGCGCGGCCGGGGACTGCTCCCAGCCCGGTCTCGTGCTGTACCCGCTCGGCGTCGAGTGGTTCGGCATGCACCCGAACTCGCTGCACCCGATGGTGACCACCCTCGCCGGGATCATCCTGCTGGTGATGCTGCCGGTCGTGGGAGCGCTCGCCGACCACACCCAGCACAAGAAGCGGTGGCTGTTCTGGCTGGCCGCCGCCGGGTCGCTGTGTGTCAGCGCGCTGTACCTCACCAGCGACTACCAGACGGCCGCGCTGCTGTTCGTCGCGGGCAACACCTTCTACGGCATGTCCCTGGTGGTGTTCAACGCCTTCCTGCCGGAGATCGCCACCGCCGACGAGCGCAACCGGGTGTCGGTGACGGGGTGGGCGCTGGCCTACCTGGGCGGCGGCCTGCTGCTCGCCGCGCACATGGGCCTGCTGGCCTCCGCCGAGTCCCTGGGGGTCTCCGAGGGGGACGCGGTCCGCATCGCCTTCGCGTCGGTGGGCCTGTGGTGGTTCCTCTTCTCCGTCATCGGCATTCGCCTGCTGCGCAACCGCTACGGCGGGCTCGCGGCGGAGCCCGGCCCGCCCAGGCTCGGCTCCTCGCTGCGACAGTACGGGCGCACCCTGCGGGAGATGCGCCACTTCCCGAACACGTTGACCTTCCTCCTCGCGTTCGTGCTGTTCAACAACGGCATCCAGGCGGTCATCTACTTCGCGGGCAGCTTCGCCAGCCAGGACCTCAACCTGTCCCTGGCGGTCCTGAGCGCCACCATCCTGCTCATCCAGTTCGTCGCCTTCGGGGGCGCGCTGCTCATGGGGTGGATCGGCCGCCGGTTCGGCACCAAGAACACGGTGCTGGCGAGCCTGGTCGCGTGGTGCGCCCTGGTCACCTGCGGCTACTTCCTGCCTCCCGACGACCCGGCGCTGTTCCTGCTGCTCGGGGCAGGCATCGGCCTGGTGCTGGGCGGCACCCAGTCGCTGGCCAGGGCCCTGTACTCGCTGCTCATCCCGCGCGGACGCGAAGCGGAGTACTTCAGCCTGTTCCAGCTGGCCGACCGGGGTTCGGTACTGCTGGGGGCGGCCTCGATCACGCTGGTCGTCAACCTCACCGGAGGCTTCCGCACCGCCATCTTCTCCTTGGTGGTGTTCTTCGTCATCGGCGGCGTGCTGCTGTGGCGCACGGACCTGAGGAAGGGCATCGAGGCGGTGGGCAACACCGTGCCGAACAACCTCTGACCCGTCACGGAACGTCGTCGGTCCCGGTGATACTGGGGGCCGACGACGTTCGTGTTCGGTACGGGGGGTGCGGTGCGGGTTCTGCACGGGGTGTGGTCCAGGGACGCGCTGGTGCTGTGGGGCGAGGGCGAGCCGCACGCCCGCCCCCGGGGCCCGCGGGCGGGGGCGCACCCCAGCGCGGCCGGGGTCGAGGAGCTGCGCGCGGTGGCCGCCAAGGCCGGGATCGACCCCGACGCGCCCGCCGCCGTCGCTCCGGTACTGCGGCTGCCGGGGAGCGCGGCGGCCCCCGCCCCCTCCGACACCCCGGACGAGGCCCCCGCCGAGTTCGGCGACTGGTCGGTGCCGGGTCTGGAGCTGTCCGCGGCCGGCGCCCACCTCCTGCTCTCGGCGCTGGGCGACCTCCCCGTGGCGGTCGGCCCGGCCCTGGCCCACCTGCGCGCGGTACACACCCTGGCCGAGCGGCTGGTCCGAGCCGGGTGCGTGCTGCCCGACCTGGTCGGCGACCCGCCCCGGGCGCGGTGGCGGCCCGCGCCCCTGGACACCGCCGAGGAACACCTGGCGGCGCTCACCCGGGCGCTCCCTCCCTCGGCCAAGGCGCACCTGCGCCCGGAGGAACACGGTGACGCGGCCCGCCTGTGCGTACTGGCTCCGCTCGAACTGCTCACCGACGCCGTCGCCCGGAGCCGGTCCGCCCCCGGGCGCGCGGGTCCGCCCGCCGAGGAGGACGCCCCGCCCGCCGCGCGGCTGGCGGCGGCGCTCACCGGCGACCGCGCCGGAGTGGACGCGGGCACCGCGCGAACCCTGCGCGGTCCCCTGCGGGAGTGGCGCTCCCGCGTGCGCGGCGGCGGTCGGGCACAGCTCCTGTTCGTCCTGCGTGAACCCGAGCCCGAGGGACCGCACGGCGGTCCCCGCCCCTGGACCCTGGAGTTCTGGGTGCGCTCCACCACCGACCCCGGCCTGCGCCTGCCGCTGGAGAGGGTGTGGCGGGGCGAGGGAGCCGCGTGGCTCCCGGAGGACGTGGGCACCACCGCCCTGGCCGACCTGCGCGGGGCCGCGCGCCACCTGCCCGGCCTCCACCGCTGTTTGCGCGAGCTCGCCCCGGCCCGGCTGGTCATGGACACCGCACGGGCACAGGACTTCGTGGGCGGGGCCGCCGCCCGGCTCACCTCGGCGGGGTTCGGCGTGGTCCTGCCCGAGTGGAGCGGACGCGCGGCCCTGTCCCTGCGGATGACGGTGCGGGAGGAGCCCCAGCGGCGCGGACGCGGCGGTGTGGGCCCGAACGAGCTCGTTGACGTGTCCTTCGAGGCCCTGCTGGGCGGTCCGGGGTCGCGGGAGCCGCTGGACGGCGCCGAGTTGGAGGAGCTCGCCGAGCTGGCCCGGCTCAAGCGCTCCCTGGTCCAGGTGCGCGGCCGGTGGATGGAGATGGACCCCGAACGGGTCGGGGCCGCCCTGGACCTCATGCGGCGCGGCGGGCGCGTGCCCCGCGAGGCGGCGCTGCGGACCGCGATCGGCGCGGAGCCGACCCCGCTGCCGGTGGCGGACGTGGTGGCGGAGGGGCCGCTGGGGGCGCTGCTGGACGGCGGGGTCGAGGCGGTGCCGCGCCCGATGGGCAGCCCGGCCGGGTTCGAGGGGACGCTCCGCCCCTACCAGGACCGGGGTGCGGCCTGGTTGCGGTTCCTGGGCGAGCTCGGGCTGGGGGCGGTGCTCGCCGACGACATGGGGCTCGGCAAAACCGTGCAGCTGCTGGCGCTGCTCACCGACGAGCGCGCCGGGGGCCCCGCCCCCGGCCCGACCCTGCTGGTGTGCCCGGTGTCGCTGGTCGGCAACTGGCGCAAGGAGGCGGCGCGGTTCGCGCCGGGGCTACGGGTGCACGTCCAGCACGGCCCGGACCGGCCCGGCGGCAACGCGCTCGCCCGGCTCGTGGGCGGCTGCGACCTGGTGGTCACCACCTACGGGGTGGTGGCGCGCGACGCCGAGGAGCTGGCGGGCCTGCCCTGGCACCGGGTGGTCTGCGACGAGGCCCAGGCGCTCAAGAACCACGCCACCCGGCAGGCCCGGGCGGTGCGGTCGCTGCCCGCCGCGACCCGGATCGCCCTCACGGGCACCCCGGTGGAGAACAACCTGGGCGAACTGTGGTCGGTGATGGAGTTCGCCAATCCCGGTCTGCTGGGTACGGCGGCCGGGTTCCAGCGCGCGGTGGGCGCCCGCGCCGAGGCCGAGGAGGGCTCGGGTGAGGGCACGGACCTGGTGCGGCGCCTGACCGGGCCGTTCGTGCTGCGACGGCTCAAGACCGACCGATCCGTCATCGCGGACCTGCCGGACAAGCACGAGATGCGGACCTGGTGCACGCTCACCCCCGAACAGGCCTCCCTGTACAAGGCGGTGGCGGACGACCTGGCCGAGCGGATGGCCGAGGCCGACGAGAAGGAGCGCAGGGGGCTGGTGCTGTCGGCGATGTCACGGCTCAAACAGATCTGCAACCACCCCGCGCAGTTCCTCGGGGACGGTTCGGCGCTGGCGGGGCGTTCGGGCAAGCTCGACCGCCTGGAGTCGATCCTGGGCGAGGCGGTGGCCGAGGGTGACAAGGCGCTGTGCTTCACGCAGTACGCGCGTTGGGGCGAACGGTTGGCCCCCTACCTGCGCTCGCGACTGGGGGTGCCCGTGCTGTGGCTGCACGGCGGCACCTCCCGCGCGGAGCGCGAGCGGATGACCGAGCACTTCCAGACGGTGGCGGGACCAGTGGTGTTCCTGCTCTCGCTCAAGGCGGCCGGGACCGGTTTGAACCTGACCGCGGCCAACCACGTGGTGCACGTGGACCGCTGGTGGAACCCCGCGGTGGAGAACCAGGCCACCGACCGGGCCTTCCGGATCGGCCAGCGCCGGAACGTACAGGTGCGCAAGCTGGTGTGCGTGGGCACCGTCGAGGAGCGGGTGGACGAGATGATCGAGCGCAAGAGCGTGCTGGCGGACGGCGCCGTGGCCACCGGGGAGGGCTGGCTGGGCGGATTGTCGGTGGAGGACCTGCGCGAGGTGGTGCGGCTGGCGCCCGAGGCGGTGTCGGGGTGAGCTGGGCGGAGCTGGTGCGCGACGCCCTGGGCCTCACCGGGGGCGGGGGCGGAGCGGTGGAGCGGCTCACGGTGGGCCCCGGTGAGGTCGGCGCGCGGACGCGGGGGCACGAGGTGAGCCTGATCCGGACCGTGTGGCCGGACCGCGAGTGGGAGAGGGCGGGCGCCGCGCTGGCCTCGCAGCCGCTGTTCCGTGCCCGTGTGCTCTCCGGTGAGCTGCCGGGGGCCGTGGCGCGGGTGTTCGCGCTGCTCGGCCTGGACCTGGTACCGGACGGCTGGGGCGACCTGGTCGCGACGTGCTCGTGCGACCACTGGCAGGGCCGGTGCGCACACGTGCTCGCGGTGGCCGACGCCCTGGCGGCCGAGGCCGATCGGGACCCCTTCGCCCTGGCCCGCTGGGCGGGCCGGGAGCGGCGCGCGCTGGTGGAACTCGTGCGTTCCTCGCCCACCGGTTCCCCGGCCCCTTCGAGTGAGGGAACGGAGTTCACCGGTGGCGGGGCCGAAGACCATTCCCGTGAACGGTGGGAAACGGGAAACGACGTTTTCGCCGCACAGGCACAAACGGCGTCCCCCCTTTCTCCGGCGGGATTTTGGGCCTTCCCCGTGATGCCCGCGCCACCAGCGCTGCCGGACGGTGCCGGGGATCGTGTCAGGGCCGCGGCGCCAGGGCATGTCGCCGACCACCTGCCCGGTTTCGACCGTTCCGCGAAGGGCCGCTCGGAGACCGGCGAAGGGCTCTGAGGCAACGCGTCGACCTTCTTACGGAAAACGCCGGTGGGGGCGCCCGGTCACGGTTACGATTCGCCTGGAGACGACCCCGCACGACGAGTCCTGATTGGTACCTCTCTCTTATGGCCGATCGCTTCCCTCCGCACATCGACATGGACACCCCGAGCATCGCGCGGATGTACGACTACCTGCTCGGCGGAAAGGACAACTTCGAAGCGGACCGCAAGGCGTGCGAGGCGCTGGCCGAGCACATGCCCGAGCTCGTCGCCTGCGCCAACGACAACCGGGCCTTCCTCGGCCGCGCCGTGGACCACGTCGTCTCCACCGGGGTGGACCAGTTCCTCGACCTCGGCGCGGGTCTGCCCACCACGGAGAACACCCATCAGGTCGCCCAGCGCACCAACCCGGCCGCGCGTGTGCTCTACGTCGACAACGACCCCATCGTGCTCGCCCACGGCCGCGCGCTCCTGGGCGACAGCGGGACGACCGCCTTCCTGATGTCCGACGTCCGCGACACCGACGACATCCTCGCCTCCCCCGAGGCCGCCAAGCTGATCGACCTCGACCGACCGGTCTGCGTCATGCTGGTCTCCGTGCTGCACTGCCTGCCGGACGAGAGCGACCCCTTCGGGCTGGTGCGTTCCCTCATGGACCGGGTCGCCCCCGGTTCCGCCGTCATCTACTCGCACGTGGTCTCCGACGACCCGGCGGCCGCCGCCTGGATGAACGGCATGATGGCGGAGTTCGGCACGTCCTGGGGCCGGGTGCGCACCCCCGAGGAGGCCGCCAGCGCGTTCGCGGGCCTGGCACCGGTCAGCCCCTGGGTGGACGGGAGGGACGAAGGCCCCCCGGCGGTGGACTGCGCCAGCTGGCGCCACCCCGACCACGACCCTCGTCCCCGCCCGCTCGACGCCGACGTCAAGCGGTGGGAGACGGCCGGGGTGGCCTTCAAGCTCTGACCCCGACGCCGCCCCCGCTCACAGCAGGTCGTCGATCTCCGACATGGAGGTCGCCGACGACATCCGCCCGAAGGTTCCCCGCTCCGCGACCTCGCCCGCGGCCGCCAGCGCTCCGGCCAACGCCGACCTCGACAGCCCCGAACCCAGGCTGATCCGCCGGGCTCCCAGGGCCCCCAGCTCGGCCACGGACATCCGGGCGGCCGCCCCGGCGGCGAGCACGTTGACCGGTCGCCCCACCGAGGAGCACACGGCGCGGACGGCGTCGGCGTCCGGCAGCCCCGGGGCGAACAGAACGTCGGCCCCGGCCTCCTCGAAGGCCCGCAGTCGGCGGATGGTGTCGTCGAGGTCGGGGCGGCCGTACAGGAAGTTCTCCGCCCGAGCGGTGAGCGTGAACGGGAAGGGCAGGGTCCGGGCCGCCTCCACGGCCGCCCGGACCCGGTCCACCGCCAGCGCGAGGTCGTGGACCGGCGCGTCGGGGTCGGCCGTGGAGTCCTCGACGGAGCCGCCGACGACCCCCGTGGCACCGGCCTCCACGACGGTGCGGGCCACCTCGTCGGGAGTGGCGCCGAACCCGTTCTCCAGGTCCGCCGACACCGGCAGGTCGGTGGCGGCGGCGATCTGCCCGGCGTTGTGCAGGGTCTCCTCACGCGAGACCAGCCCGGCGCCGTCCCTGCGGCCCAGGGAGTGCGCGAGACCGGCGCTGGTGGTGGCCAGGGCGGCGAACCCGAGCCCGCCCAGGAGCCGGGCGGACCCGGCGTCCCAGGCGTTGGCGATCACGAAGGGCTCCGGCCCGCGGTGCAGTGCGCGAAGTCGTTCGGCACGCCTGGTCACGTCCTGTGCGGTGTGGTCGTCCATGCCGCTCGTTGTACACCGGCCCGACGACAGAACGGCGTCGGCGCGCACGCGGACCCGAGGTCAGTCAACGGCGTCCTCGTCGAGGACCTCCTGGGCGATCGCGAACGCCTTGTTGGCGGCCGGGACCCCGCAGTAGACGGCCGCCTGGAGGAAGACCTCGCCGATCTCGTCCGGGGTGAGCCCGTTGCGGCGGGCGGCCCGCACGTGCATGGCCAGCTCGCCCCAGTGCCCCTTGGCCACCAGGGCGGTGAGCACCATGCAGCTGCGGGTGCGCCGGTCCAGGCCGGGGCGGGTCCACACCTCGCCCCAGGCGTAGCGGGTGATGAGGTCCTGGAAGGGTTCGGTGAAGGCGGTGGTGCGGGCCCGGGCCCGGTCCACGTGGGCGTCGCCGAGCACGCTCCGGCGCACCAGGGTTCCGGCGCCCCGTCGGTCGGCCTCGGCCAGGTGCTGGGTGATGAGCGTGTTGACACGGGGCGCGTGCGACCACGACAACAGGTGGGCGGCTCCCTCCAGCACCACCAACCGCGCACCGGGCACCAGCTCGGCGATGAGCGCGCCGTGCTCGCCGGGCGGGGTGGAGGGGTCGTCGGCCCCGGCCACGACCAGGGTGGGGGCGGTGACGCGGTGCAGGTCGTCGCGGACGTCGTGCCCCTCGATGGCACCGCAGCAGCCCGCGTACCCCTCGTCGGGGGTGGCCACGATCTGGTCGCGCAGGACCGTCACGTCATGGGGGTGCTCGGCGGCGTAGCCGGGGGTGAACCAGCGCTCCACGACCGCGTCGGCCAGCGCGGCGGTGCCCGCGTCGCGGGCCAGCGCGGCCCGGTCGCGCCAGGTGCTCGCCGGACCCATGTGGGGCGAGGTCGCCAACAGGACCAGGCTTCCGACGCGCTCGGGGGCGTGGACCGCCAGCCACTGCCCGACCATCCCCCCGATGGACAGGCCCACGAAGTGGGCGCGTGCGACACCCAGCCGGTCGAGCAGGGCCAGGACGTCCCCGCCGAGGTCGGCCATGCTGTAGGGCCCCTCGGGGGCGGGTGAGCGCCCGTGCCCGCGCAGGTCCACGCGGATCACCCGGAAGACGGCGGAGAGCGCGTCGACCTGCGGCTCCCACATCCGCCCGGTGGTGCCGAGCGATCCGGCCAGCACCAGCGGCGGCGCATCGGCCGGTCCGCTCACGTCGTGGTGGAGGTCAACGCTCATCGGTTCCTTCTTCGTTGTCGTCGGGGTCCGTCCGGCCGGTCCTACCCGTGACCCGGTCGGTGAACACCGGTGCGGCGCCGAGGTAGTCGGCCGGGTCGAGCAGGGCGGCGATCCGGTCGCGGGTGCGCCGTCCGTCCAGGTGTTCGGCGAGGACGGTGACGGGGTCGCGGCCCTCGTCCGACGCGGCCCGGCACGCGTCGGTGACGCGCCGGTGGGCCTCCAGTCGGCCGAGTTCGGGGGTGAGGTCGGCGGTGAGGCGCTCGGTGAGCGCCAGGCCGCCGGTGAGGCGGAGGTTGGCGGCCATGCGGTCGGGGTGCACGCGCAGCCGCGCGGTGCTCACCCGCAGCCAGGAGGCGGCGGAGCCGGTACGCCGGAGCAGGTCGGTCAGGGGCAGCCACTCGGCGTGCCAGGCCCCGGCGGCGCGCTGGTGCTCCTGGATCTGCGCCGCGAACAGGGCGGCCACCAGACCGGGCACCTGCCGCGCGGCGGCCAGGGCGCTGACGGCCGCGACCGGATTGCGTTTGTGCGGCATGGTGGAGGAACCCCCGGTTCCGCTCCCGCCCTCCTCGGTGACCTCGCCGACCTCGGTCTGGGCGAGGAGGACGACGTCCTGGGCGACCTTCCCGGCCGCGCCGCCCACCCGTCCGAGGACGGCGGCGACCTCGGTGATCCGTCCGCGATCGGTGTGCCACGGCAGGCGGGGTTCGGGGAGGTCGAGCCGGGCGGCGAACGCGGCGGCAACGGCGGGTCCGTGCGGGTGCAGGGAGGCCAGGGTGCCCACGGCGCCGCCGAGTTGCGCGGCCAGGCGGTGGTCCAGTACCTCGCCGAGACGCTCGTCGGCGTCGGACAGCCCGGCCGCCCACCCGGCGGCGACGGCGCCGAAGGTGGTGGGCAGCGCCTGCTGGAGCAGGGTGCGTCCGGCCATGGGCGTGGCTCGGTGGCGGTCGGCCAGGTCGCGCAGCTCCTCGGTGAGGCCGGCCAGTTCGGCGCGTAGGGCGTGACCGGCCCGGCGGACCAGGAGCATCGCCGCGGTGTCCATGACGTCCTGGCTGGTGGCGCCCTGGTGGACATGGCGCGCGGCCTCGGGGTCGCGCTCCCGCACGTGCGCGGTGAGCCGTTGGACGAGCGGGATGACGGGATTGCCTCCGCCGGCGGCGGCCCGGCCCAGTTCGGCCGGGTCGTGGCGGTCGGCGGCGCATGCGGCGGCGATGCCCTCGGCGCGGGTGGACGCGATGAGCCCGGTGTCGGCGAGGGCGCGTGCCAGGGCGGCCTCGGTGTCGAGCAGGGCCCGCAGCCACGCGGTGTCGTCGGTGAGCGGTGCGAGGGGGCCGTGGTTGAGGACACCGTCGAACAGGCCGGTCATGGGTGGTCCCTCACTGGTCGGGCGGGCCGGTGGCCCGGCGGGGCCGGCGGGTCGGGCGCGGGTCACACGTCGAAGAAGACGGTCTCGCCCTCTCCCTGGAGGCGGATGTCGAAACGGTAGCCGTCCTCCTCGCGGACGGAGACCAGGGTGGCGCGGGCGGCCGGGTCGCCGATGGAGTTCAGCACCGGGTCGGCCGCGTTGGAGGTCTCCTCATCGGGAAAGTACAGGCGGGTGACGACGCGGTGCAGCATGCCGCGCGCGAAGACGGAGACGTCGACATGGGGTGCCTGCTCCCCGGTGGGCCCGGGGACGGGCCCTGGCTTGAGGGTGAGGACCTCGTAGGCACCGGCGGCGTCGGTGGGGCAGCGACCGAAGCCGCGGAAGCCGGGTAGGGAGCGCGCCCCGCGCGGGTCGTCGGGGTGGTCGAAGCGGCCGTCGGGGTCGGCCTGCCAGGTCTCGACGAGCGCGTCGGTGACCGGGGCACCCGCGCCGTCGTAGACGGTGCCGCGCAGCCGGACGGCACCGGGTGTGCCCTCGGCCACGGCGAGGGGGCCGTCCGGCCAGGGCAGTCCGATGTGCAGGTAGGGGCCGACCGTCTGGGACGGGGTGGTGGGTACCCCGGGTTCGGTGGCAGGTGTGGGGCGGGTGCTCATTCGTCGTCCTCCAGGACCTCTTCCTCGGACTCGAACGGGGTCTGTTCCCGTCCGCGCAGCACGATGTCCCACTGGTAGGCCAGGGCCCACTCCGGCTGGGTGGCGTCGTGGTCGTAGCGGGCCAGCATGCGGGCGCGGGCCCGCTCGTCGGGGACCGACTGCCACATGGGGTCCTGGAAGAACAGGGGGTCGTCGGGGAAGTACATCTGGGTGACCAGGCGCTGGGTGAAGGCCCG
Organism: Nocardiopsis sp. NPDC007018; assembly: GCF_040635075.1. Classification (NCBI taxonomy): domain Bacteria; kingdom Bacillati; phylum Actinomycetota; class Actinomycetes; order Streptosporangiales; family Nocardiopsidaceae; genus Nocardiopsis; species Nocardiopsis sp. NPDC007018. Next base: position 37,534 of record NZ_JBEYHA010000031.1, on the reverse strand, counting down.
ACCGAACAGTGAGAAGTGGATGTGTGCGGGGCGCCAGGCGTTCTGGTGGTTCTTCCAGGGGTAGGCCCCGGGACGTACGGTGACGAACCGGTAGCGGCCCTCTGCGTCGGTGAGGGTCCGGCCGACGCCGGTGAAGTTCGGGTCGAGCGGGGCGGGCCAGGTGTCCCCGGTGTGGCGGTAGCGTCCGGCGGCGTTGGCCTGCCACACCTCCACGAGGGTGTGCGGGACGGCGCGGCCGTCGCTGTCGCGCACCTGGCCGTGCACGATGACGCGCTGCCCCTGGGGCTCGCCCTCGTGCTGGCGGGTGAGGTCGTGGTCGTGGTCGCCGAGCCGGTCCTGCCCGAGGACGGGGGAGGTGATCTCGGTGAGGGTGTGCGGTAGCAGGGTGAGCGGGCGCCGGGGGTGGCGCAGGGCGGTGCTCCGGTATCCGGGATAGTCCAGCGGCGGGTGGGAGCCGTGGTCGCGGACGTAGCCGGGCACGTGGAGCCCGGTGCCGTCGGAGGTGGTGGACATGCGGTCCTTCCTTTCGGAGCGGGCCCCGGTGGGCGGCGGCGCCCGGGGGCTTCAGGCGTGCAGCACGACGGCGATCCCCTGGCCGACCCCGACGCACAGGGCGGCCAGGCCCCATCCTCCCCCACGTCGGCGCAGCTCGTGGGCGAGCGAGCCGACCAGGCGGGCGCCGGAGGCGCCGAGCGGGTGGCCGAGGGCGATGGCGCCGCCGTGGGGGTTGACGATCGCCGGGTCCAGCGCCGGCCAGGCGCGCAGACACACCAGCGCCTGGGCGGCGAAGGCCTCGTTGAGTTCGACGGCGGTCAGGTCGCCCCAGCCGATTCCGGCGCGCTGGAGCGCGATCTCGGCGGCGCGGACCGGACCGACCCCGAACACGTCGGGGTCCACCCCGGCCACGCCCCGGCTGACCAGCCGGGCCAGGGGTTCCAGGCCGGTGGCGCGGACGGCGGCGTCGTCGCCCAGGAGGAGGGCGGCGGCACCGTCGCTGAGGGGAGAGGCGTTGCCCGCGGTGATGGTGCCGTCGTCGCTGAAGGCGGGCTTGAGGGCGGCGAGCTGTTCACGCGAGGTGTCGCGGATGCCCTCGTCGCGGTCCAGGTGGGCTCCCTCGACCTGGACGGTCTCGGCGTCGAACACACCGTCGGCCCAGGCTCGGGCGGCCTTCTCGTGGCTGGCCAGGGCGAACGCGTCCTGGTCGGCGCGGTCGACGCCGTGCCGTCCCGCGAGCCCCTCGGTGCTCTCTCCGAGGGAGACCGTCCACCTCCGTGGCATGCGCGGGTTGACCATGCGCCAGCCCAGGGTGGTGGAGTGCAGGGTCGCGTCGGTGGCGGGGAAGCCCCGGGCGGGTTTGGGCAGCACCCAGGGGGCTCTGCTCATGGATTCCACTCCCCCGGCCAGGACCAGCGAGGCGTCGCCGGTCTGGACGGCGCGGGCCCCCTGGACGGCGGCCTCCATACCGGACCCGCAGAGGCGGTTGACGGTGGCCCCGGGGACGCTGGTGGGGAGCCCCGCCAGGAGGGAGGCCATGCGGGCGACGTTGCGGTTCTCCTCGCCCGCGCCGTTGGCGTTGCCGAACAGCACCTCGTCGACGGCCGCGGGTTCCAGGCGGGGGGCGCGTTCGACGAGCGCGCCGACGACGCGGGCGGCCAGGTCGTCGGGGCGGGTCCCGGCGAGGGCTCCGCCGTACCTGCCGAAGGGGGTGCGGACGGCGTCGAGCACGTGGACTGCGGTCACCGGGGCCTCCAGGGTGGGGTGGGTCCGTCGGGGCGGTTCAGGCCGCGCCGGTCAGGGAGCGGACGACGGCGAGCTCGGTGTCGGTGGGGGCGGGGGTGCGCGCGAGGTCGTCGGAGACGCGCAGGTCCCAGCCGGTGGCCTCGCGCACGGTGGCGACCTCCACTCCGGGGTGCAGGCCCACGAGGGTGAGTTCGCGGGTGCGGGGGTCGGGTTCGAGGACTCCGAGGTCGGTGATGACCCGGACGGGTCCGGAGCCGGTCAGGCCGAGCCGTTCGCGGTCGCCGGGCCCCGACCCGTGGCCGACCGAGGTCACGAAGTCGACCCTCTCGACGAACGCGCGGCTGTTGTGGCGCATGATGACGATGACCTCGCGGCAGGAGGCGGCGATCTCGGGGGCGCCCCCCGCCCCGGGCAGTCGCACCCGTGGTGCGTCGTAGTCGCCGATGACGGTGGTGTTGATGTTGGCGTACCGGTCGATCTGGGCGGCGCCGAGGAACCCGGCGTCGATGCGTCCGGCCTGGAGCCAGTAGTTGAAGACCTCGGGAACCGACACCACGGTGTCGGCGGTGTCGGCCAGGACGCCGTCGCCGATGGACAGCGGCAGGTGGTCGGGCGCGGCGCCCAGGGTCCCGGACTCGTAGATCATCCACAGGTCGGGGGCGTGCGTGCGGCTGGCCACGTTGGCCGCGGTGCTCGGCAGGCCGATGCCGACGAAGCAGGCCATCCCGTCGCGCAGCGAGCGCGCCGCGGTGACGGTCATGATCTCGTCGGACGTCCAGGTCACGGTGGTCACGCGCCTCTCCCTACGGGTCGGGGGTCGGCACCGGGGTCGGTGGGCGCCGAGGGGGTCTGGGGGGCGGTGCCGCAGGTGAGGTCGGCGAGCCAGGCGGTGAAGGCGTCCCGGTCGCGCCCGATCGCGTCCCAGGCGCGGTAGGCGGCGTTGTCCCGCTCGTAGTAGCCGTGCGCGTAGGAGGGCGCGGCGCCGCCGGGAGCGACGCTGACGGCGTCGACGACCCGGCTGGGCAGGATCACCTGCCCGGGGACGGGGTCGAGGGCGTCCACGACCTCCTCCACAGTGACCAGGACGCGCGTGGAGGCCAGGGCGGCCTCCTTCTGGATGCCGGTGATGCCCCACAGCTGGACGTTGCCTCGGGTGTCGGCCCGCTGGGCGTGGATGACGGCGACGTCGGGGTTGAGGGCGGGGACCGCGGCCAGCTCCTGTCCGGTGAAGGGACAGGTGACGGCCCGGATGTGGTCGTTGTGCTCGACGAGGTCGGTGCCGCTGTATCCGCGCAGCACCGCGAAGGGGAGCCCGGAGGCGCCGGCGACGTAGCGGTTGGCCATCCCGGCGTGGCTGTGTTCCTCGATCTCCAGGGGGGCGGGCCAGCCGTGGGTGACCGCGTCGCGGAAGCGGTGCAGGGAGCCCACACCGGGGTTGCCGCCCCAGGAGAAGACCAGTCGGCGGGCGCACCCGGCGCCGATGAGCTGGTCGTAGACGATGTCGGGCGTCATGCGGACCAGGGTGAGGTCCCGCAGGCCCTGGCGGATGATCTCGTGCCCGGCGGCCACGGGGATGAGGTGGGTGAACCCCTCCAGGGCGACGGTGTCGCCGTCGTGGATGAGCTGCCGGACCGCCTCGTCCAGGGGCACGGCCATGGTGACCCTCCCGTTCGTATAGCGAATTAATGTTCACACTGCGAACAACTGGGTATGACGGTAGCGCCGATCACAGGACGGGTCAAGGTTCGGCCCCCCTGTTCGGTATGAGAACATCGCGGTGACCGTGACCCCGCGCCGCGCGAACGTGCCCCCGTACCCGAACCGGAAGGCCCCATGACCACCGAAGACGCCCCCGAACGCGGCGCCCACTTCGTGCAGTCCCTGGAGCGGGGACTCATGGTCGTCCGCGCCTTCTCGGCCGAGCGCCCCGCCATGACCCTCAGCGAGGTGGCCCGCGCCACCGACCTCACCCGCGCCGCGGCCCGGCGCTTCCTGTTGACCCTGGTGGACCTCGGGTACGTGCGCACCGACGGCCGGATGTTCGCGCTGACCCCGCGCGTACTCGAGCTCGGATACGCCTACGTGGCCTCCGCCGGACTGCCCGACGTGGCCCAACCGCACCTGGAGGACCTCTCCGCCCGGGTGCGCGAGTCGGCCTCGGTGTCGGTCCTGGACGGCGACGACGTCCTCTACGTCGCGCGCGTGGCCACCTCGCGCATCATGGCCGTGTCCATCGCCGTCGGCACCCGCTTCCCCGCCTCCACCACCTCGATGGGCCGCGTGCTGCTCGCCGGGTACGGCGACGACGAACTCGACGCCTACCTGGGGCGGGTCACCCTGAGGCCGCTGACCCGGTTCACCCTCACCGACCCCGCCGACCTGCGGGCCGAGATCCTGCGGGTGCGCGAACAGGGGTACGCGATCGTCGACCAGGAGCTGGAGGAGGGCCTGCGCTCACTGGCCGCGCCGGTCCGCGACGCCGACGGGCGGGTCATCGCCGCGACCAACGTCTCCGCGCACGCCAACCGCTCCTCCATCGACGACGTGCGCCGCGACCTGCTCCCCGCCCTCCTGGAGACCACCGCGCGCATCGAGGCCGACCTGGCCTCCGTCGCCCGCCGCGACACCGCGCGCTGACCCCGGACACGGCTGCGCGGCCCGACCAGGACGGGGTCGGGCCGCGCGGCGTCCTCGGGTGGGGGCGGCTCAGGCCGCCAGGGCGAGCAGCTGGGGCACAGTCAGGACCGCGACGTAGAAGCCCATGAACTGCACGCCGCTGTGCATGTTGAACATCTTTCCGAAGAGACCTCCGACCAGGCCCACGGTCAGGGTCACGCCCACCGCGAGCAGGCCGCCCTCGTACAGGCAGATCACCAGGATCAGCCCGGCGAAGGCGCCGATGATCGCCTCGTGCGAGATCCGGCGCATGACGAACGAGGCCGCCCGGTGCGCGTAGGTCATCGCGAACGGGTAGGCGATCACCGAGGCGATGACCACGCCCAGCAGACCGTAGACCAGGAACTCACCGCTGGACAGCAGGTCGTGCAGGTTGTGGGTCTCCCCGGTCTCGGTGTTGACGGTGTGCACCGGCGGGGCGTTGAACAGCGGCGCGGCCGGGCCCGCGGCCATCGGGGAGAGCGGCAGACCCAGCGCGATCAGCGGAATCAGCGTCTCGGCGATGTAGGTGGACTCGGTGGTGCCGTTGCGCACCGACATCACGGTGGTGAGCCGGTGGTACCCGTTCTTGATCCGGGCACCGACGATCTCGCCCATGAGGACCGTCATGGCCACCGGGGAGAACACGAACGTCGCGCTGGAGACTCCGGCGGCGGCGCTCGTGTACGCGACCTGTTTGCGGTCCAGTACCTTGAGCGGGTTGGGCAGCCGCCCGGACCAGGTCCGGGTGTCGGGTGCCAGGTCGAAGCGGCGACGCGCCCGGCGCCGCAGCGCGTCCCGGCCCGAGGGAGCCAGCGACAGGAACAGGTCCGCGATGAGCGGCCCCGTGGCGATGCCGAGGAAGAAGCTGATGGTCAGCGTCCCCCCGGTGGTCTGGGACACGAAGGCCTGCATGCCCACGACCAGTAGAACGAACGGCACCAGGGCGAGCACCGCTGCCAGCTTGCCCTTCGAGGTGTAGGCGATCAGGACCGCCGCGACCACGAAGATCCACGGCGCCGCCTCGCCGATGGCGTCGGCGAAGGGACTCAACGCCCAGGCGAAGAGCACGGCCAGGGGCACCGACAGGAAGGCGGCGATCACACCGCCCGAGATCGCCTTGCGCAGGGCGATGTGCGGCACCCCGAGCTCACGGAGCAGTTGGGCGTCCCTGAGCATGGGGACGGCCAGGGTGTCGCCGGGGATGCCCAGCAGGGCCGTGGGGATGGCGTGGGTGATGTGCTTGGCGACGATCCCCGCCATGAAGAAGGTGAACACGCCGGCGGGCGGGACGCCGAGCAGCACCACCAGCAGGGTCAGCGGCGCGATGGTGGCCGTCTCGTCCGTGTAGGACGCGAGGCCGATGAAGGCGAAGACCACGGCGCCGATCAGGCCCATGCCCAGGGCCCAGGAGGCGTCGGTCAGCAGTTCGGGACTCACGGTTCTCGCTCCTCGCCGCGGCGCCGGTGCTGCGCCAGCAGGTCGTCGAAGAGTCCGAGCGCGCGCAGTTCCCTCCGCACGGGTTCGGACAGTTCGGTGGGGTCGCCGAGCGGGCCGTAGTCGGCCTCGACGGCGTCCATCGCGGCCCGCCTGCTCTGCTCGGTGGGCGCGTGCTCGGTGACCACGCGCTTGGGCGGGAACAGCAGGGCTCCGCCGAACCCGGCCAGCAGACAGCCGACCAGGCCGACCAGGAGCGCGTAGGTCCCCGCGACGGTGGCGTCGTCGACCAGCCGGGAGAACAACAGCTCCGAGCCCAGGTACAGGGGCACGGTCACGCCGACTCCCAGGGCGATCGCCCAGACGGTGTGGCGGGAGTCGACGGTGTCGCCCCAGATCTCCAGGAGGCGGCCGCCGTCCTCCTCCCGATCCGTCGTCGGTTCGGTCATCATCGTCCCCTCAGCTGGTCGAGGACGGCCTCGGCACGGTCCTGCCGGATGGCCTTCTCCTGGATGAGCACCGCCACGACGCGGTCCACCTCGTCGCCGCGGGCTCCCGCGGTGACGGCGATGTTCCTGGCGTGCAGCGACATGTGGCCGCGCTGGATGCCCTCTCCCGCGAGGGCCCGCACGGCCGCGATGTTCTGGGCCAGCCCCACGGCGGTGACGAGTTCGCCGAGCGCGGTGGCGTCGGTGATCCCGGTGAGCGCCACAGCGGCCTGGGCGGCCGGGTGGGTGCGGGTCGCGCCGCCGACCAGGCCCACCGGGGTCGGCAGTTCCAGGGTGGCCACGACGTTGCCGTCCGTGTCGCGCTCGAAGGTCGACAGCGAGGTGTAGCGCCCCTCGGCGTCGACAGCGTGGGAGTGCGCCCCGGCCTCCACGGCCCTGGTGTCGTTGCCGGTGGCCAGCACGACCGCGGAAACGCCGTTCATGATGCCCTTGTTGTGGGTGGCGGCACGGTAGGGATCGGCGGCGGCCAGGCGGTAGGCGTGGACCATGTCGGTGGCGACGGCCTCGCCGCCGAGCGCCTCGGTGTCCAGGACGGCCCGGGCGCGGCTGAGCCGCAGGTCGGCCTTGTTGGTGAGGATGCGCAGCACGGGGCGCCCCCCGGCGATCCCGGCCAGGCGCGGTGCCACGGCCTCCGCCATCGTGTTGACCGCGTTGGCGCCCATGGCGTCGCGTACGTCGACGACCAGGTGGGCCACCACGTAGGTCTCGTCGAAGGCGCGGACGGTGCGCACGGTGAGGTCGCGCACCCCTCCGCCGACCTCGACGAGCCGGGGGTCCTGGGCGTTGGCCAGGGCGACGAGCTCGTCCCGGGCCTCCAGGACGCGCAGCCGGGCGGACTCGGGGTCGGTCACGTCGACGACCTGGACCTGTGCCTGCATGACCGGCCCGGTCGAGCTGGTGTGGAAACCGCCCCGGACACGGGCGATGCGGGCGGCGTTGCTGGCGGCCGCCACCACGGAGGGCTCCTCCGTGGCCATCGGCACCAGGACGTCGTGCCCGTTGACGGTGAAGTTGGTGGCGACCCCGACCGGGACGCCCATGACGCCGACGGCGTTCTCGATCATGTGGTCGGCGGCGGCCACGCTCAGACCGTGCTGGTCGAGGGCGTCGAACACGGTCTCGTCCAGACCGGCCGCGGAGGCCAGGCGCGTGCGCCGCTCCGCCACGGTGAGGGATCGGAGACCGGACAACCTGCTGGTGTGCACCACGTGTGGATTCACTCCTGAGGGAAAGGGCGCCCCCGGTGTGGGGTACGTCACTTGAGGATTGGTCCATCCAAGCAGCGCCGTTCACCCCGGCGACATGTCCGAAACGGACAGGAAACACGGGCTCGACGTGTCACTTTCCGTTCTGTCTGAGCAGGTGGAGGCGGGTGGCGACGGTGACCCGGAACAGTGATTCGGCCGACCTCCAGTCCTCGCCCAGGAGCGAGGTCACCCGCTCCAACCGCTGTTTGACGGTGTTGGGGTGGACGTAGAGGACCCGCGCGGCCCGGGTCACGCTCCCACCGCTCCCGGCGAGCGCGGTGATGGTGCCGGTCAGGTCGGAGTGGTGCCGGGCGTCCCACTCCACGACGGGGCCGATCACCCGGTCCACGAAGGCGAGCGCGCGGCCGCCGTCGGTGCCGAACATCGCCAGGTAGGGGGCGTAGTCGTCCACCTCGTGGGCTCCCTCGCACACGCCCAGGGAGGGCAGGAAGGCGGCGCACTCCCAGGCCTCGGCGAGCACGGCGGGCAGGCCGGGGAGGTCGGGGACGGCGGCGCCCACCGCCAGGGCGGGGGCGTCCGTGACCGCACCGACCCGCTGGGCCACCAGGGTGGCGGCCGAGGTGGGGTCCCGACCGGGGACGAGGACGCTGACGCCCTCGCCCTGCGGTGCGGACATCCACCCCGGGTGGACGGCCAGGGCGCGGTGCAGGGCGTGCCGGTGGCGGTCGGGGACGGGGACGACGACCACGGTCCAGGGCTGGTCGAGGACGATGCCGCGTGCCGAGGCCCGGCGGCGGAGGGTGTCGGTGTCGGCCGCGCCGGAGAACAGGTCGAGGGCGAGCTCTCCGCGCACCCGCTCCTCGGCATGGGTGACGGCCTCGCTCTGCATGGTGAGCAGGGCGAGGATCTGCCCGCAGCGTTCGACGGTGCGGCGCTCCACGTCGCTCAGCGGTCCGTCGCCCTCCCCCACGAGCAGGAGCCCCAGCAGGTCGGACCCGGCCGAGACCGCGACCACCACCTCCGGTCCGGGGCCCTCCACCCGGGCGCAGTGCCCCGACTCACGACTGCGCGCCAGGGCCCGCGCGACCCCGGGGGCGAGCCGCCCGCCCGGCCACCACCCCTCCGAGGCCCCGCGGGTACGGGTGACCGGGCGCAGGTCGCGGTCGGCGATGGCGACCGGACGGCTCAGGGACTCCGCCAGGGTGAGGGCCACCTCGTGCGGGCCGTGGCCGGACAGGACCAGCGCGGTCAGCCGTTCGTGCACGCGCGCCGCGGCGTTCATGGCCTCGGCGTGCCGTTCGGCCCGGTCGGCGGCCTCCGTGGCGGCGGCGAAGAGGCGGGCCGTGTGGAGGATGACCGCCGCCTGGTCGGCGAAGGCCGAGAGCAGGGCGATCTCCTCTCGGGCGAAGGGACGGGAGGCGCGGTCGGCGGCGAACAGGACTCCGAGGATCTCCCCGTTGGCGGACATCGGCACGCCGACGAGGGAGCGCAACTGTTCTTCGGCGATGGCGGCGTCGATCCCGGGGTCGCGGTCGAAGTCGTCGCGTTCCCCGTAGTCCGAGGTCCACTGCGGCGCGTTGGCGCGCACGACGCGGCTGGCGATCCCGGCCCCGGCGGGCACGCGCAGGCCCGGGAAGCGGGGAGAGACGGTGCCGCGGCTGGCCCGGACGAAGAGTTCGTCGGTGTCCTTGTCGTAGACCGACAAGTAGGTGACGTCGGTGCCGACAAGGTCGTGCGCGCGGTCGACCAGCCTCCTGAGCAAGGGCTCGACGTCCCTGACCTCGACCAGGTCGCGGGTGCTGGCGATCAGTGCCGAGAGTTCGCCCTCGCGGCGGCTGAGGCGGCGCAGGCGCGCGGACAGCTCCCTGATCCGGTCCACCAGGGCGGCGTCGACGGCGCCCAGGAGACCGGTGACGTCCTGGGCGGAGGGGTGACGGCCCTCCGCCAGCCGAGCCAGCAGGTCCATGAGGGCGCGCTGGCTGCTCGCGTCGAGGCGCGGGAGACCTTCTTCCATCGCACCAGTCTCACATCCTCGCTGGTCGGGCGGGGGCTCAGGGTGTGGCGTCGGCCCCCTCCCCGTGCTCGGCGGACCGGGCCCGGTGGCGTCGGACGGCGTCGCGGTTGCCGCACGCGGGCGAGCAGTAGCGCTGTCGGCCGTTGCGGGAGAAGTCGGCGTACACGAGCGCGCAGCCGCCCGCGGCGCACCGCCCCAGGCGGTGCATGCCCCGGCCGGTCAGGTGCAGGGCGGTGCCGACCGCGATCAGGGACGCGATCTGCCGGTGGGCGGGCAGGTCGTCGGGGCGGTAGTGCAGGTGCCAGCCGGTCCCCGCGTGGTTGGTGAGCCTCGGCGGCCCCGAGTACTCGGTGAGCAGGTCGTTGAGGCGCGTGGCCCGGCTCCGCGGGTCGGCGCTGTCGACGACGGCCGCCCACCCGTCGAGGAAGGAGCGGACCCGGGCGAGGTCGTCGCGCCCCACCGGGCGCTCCAGCAGGAATCCGGCCTGCGCACAGCGTCGTTCGAGGTCGGCGGTGTCGGCGCAGGGGCGGTTGGCCAGATCCACCGCCAGGGTGAGCGGACCCTGTCCGTAAGGGTTGAGATGCATAATGCCATTACATCAGACTGGGGCCATGACCGAACACGAACACCGCTGGACCACCGACTCCACCCACACGACCAGCGAGGGCGTGGTCATCTACCAGCGCTGCCGCTGCGGCGAGCACCGCGTGGCGCTGGCCGCGCCCACCCTCCAGGCGCGCGCGGCCGCCCCCGCCGGGCGCGGCCGCTGAACGGCCGCCCCCACGCCGACCCCGCCTCCGGCCCCCGCCCCCTCAGGCGCCGACCCCCCGCTCCAGGACGCGCACGACAGCGGGAGTCACCGCGTGCCGCGGCATCCGCCCGCGACCGACCTGCTCGAGACCGGTGAAGATCAGCGCCCACAGGACCTGGACCACCCAGGCGGGGTCGGCCTCGGGGTCGAAGACCCCCTCCTCCTGACCCCGGCGCACCAGGTCCGTGAGGATCTCCGGTTCGGGGTCGGCGGCGTCGGGCGCGTCGTCGAAGACCTCGTTGGCGGTGTCACCGAAGGCGAACACCACCCAGTCGCCCACCTCCACGTGCGCGGCGACCACCCGGCGCAGGGCCTGCGCCGCGGGCCCCTCCTGTGCGCGCGCCTCGTCCATCACCCGGCCGATCTCCGACAGCGCCTCCTCGTAGGTGGCGGCCAACAACACGTCGCGGTCCGGGAAGTAGCGGTGCAGCGTACTGCGCCCCACCCGCGCCCTCTCGGCCACCTCCGAGAGCGGCGCGGCGCGGTCGTGTGCCAGGACGGCGGCGGCCGCGCGCAGGATCGCCCCCCGGGTCCGGGCGCGCACCCCCGTCCTCGGGTTCTCGGTGCTCGTCATGGCGCCAACCTATCGGCCGCACCAGAAAGGGATGCCACAACCCTTTTATGAGACACTGGTGTCCCATTATGATTCCAAGGAGTTCCATATCCCCCACGGAAAGGACCCTGCCATGCGCGTCCTGGTGACCGGAGCCAGCGGAACCGTCGGCTCCCTGGTGGTCCCGCGCCTCCTCGAACGCGGCGCCGCCGTCCGTGCGCTCAGCCGCGACCCCGCCCGCCGCGTCTTCCCCGAGGGGGTCGAGCCCGTCGCGGGCGACCTGGAGGCCCCCACGACCCTGGACGGCGTCTTCGACGGCGTCGACGCGGTCATGCTCTACCCCCACCCCGAGACCGCCGAGGAGGTGGTGCGGCGGGCCCGCGCCGCCGGAGTGTGGCGGATCGTCCTGATGTCCTCCGCCTCGGTCGAGACCGATCCCGGCGCCGACACCGACCACAACTACGGGCACCTGCACCACCGCCCCGTGGAGGAGGCGGTCGAGCGCTCCGGCCTGGAGTGGACCCACCTGCGCGGGGGCGAGTTCATGGTCAACGACCTCGACTCGCTCCCCGACTCCGTCCGCTCCGAGGGTGTGGTGCGCGCCCCCCGGGGTGACGAACCCGCCGCACCCGTGCACGAGGCCGACATGGCGGACGTCGCGGCGGCCGCGCTGGTGGAGGGGGGACACCACGGCCGGGCGTACGTGATCACCGGCCCCGAGCCCGTCACCCCGGCCGAGCGCACCGCCGTGATCTCCCGCGCCCTGGGCCGCGAGATCACCTTCGTACCGCTCACCCTGGCCCAGGCGCGGGAGCTGTGGCTCGCGCGAGGGGTCCCTCCCGAGCTCTGCGACTGGCTGTTGTGGGAACCCGCGACGGACGAGGAGACGGGCACCGGCTCCGACCCTCAGGAGTGCGTGTCCCCCGACTACGAGCGGGTCATGGGGCGCCCCGGTCGCACCTACGCCCGGTGGGTCGCCGACCACCTCGACGCCTTCCGGTAGCGGCACGCCTCTCCCCCCTGCCCCGGGGACGGGCGGCGACACGGGGGCCGCGGACACGGCCGTGTCCGCGCCGACCTGGCAGCATGGCACGCACCCGGCCGCCGTGCCGCAGAAGGAGGAACACCGTGACCGACGCCCACAGCACACCCCCCGTCGCGGAGCGGGCGGGCACGCTCCTCCTCGGAGGGGACCTGCCCGTCCACCGCCTCGGATTCGGGGCCATGCGCATCGTCGGCGAGGGCGTGTGGGGACCGCCCCGCGACCGGGAGGAGGCCCTGGCCGTCCTGCGCCGCGCCGTCGAGCTGGGCGTGGACTTCATCGACACCGCCGACTCCTACGGCCCCCAGATCAGCGAACAGTTGATCCGCGAGGCGCTCCACCCGTACCCCGAGGGCCTGGTCATCGGCACCAAGGCCGGGTTCGTCCGCACCGGGCCCGCGCAGTGGCACCGGCTGGGCCGCCCGGAGTACCTGCGCCAGCAGGTCGAGCTGAGCCTGCGCCACCTGGGGGTGGAGCGCATCGACCTCATGCAGCTGCACCGGATCGACCCCGAGGTGCCCCTGGCCGACCAGTTGGGCGCGCTCGCCGAACTCCGGAGTGAAGGCAAGATCCGGCACATCGGGCTGAGCGAGGTGAGCGTGGACGAGCTGTCGGCGGCCCGCGCGATCACGCCGGTCGCGTCGGTGCAGAACCAGTACGCGCCGTCCTTCCGCCAGTCCGAGGACGTCCTCGAACAGTGCGAGCGGGACGGGATCGCCTTCCTGCCGTGGGCGCCGGTGGGCCGGGGCGAGATGGCGGCGGCCGACTCCCCGCTCGCCGGGCTCGCCGCCCGCCACGGGGTGAGCCCCGTCCAGCTGGCGCTGGCCTGGCTGCTGCACCGCTCCCCCGTGATGGTGCCGATCCCCGGGACCTCACGGGTGGCGCACCTGGAGGAGAACACGGCCGCGGCCGCGATGCGGCTGTCGGAGGAGGAGGTCGATCGGATCAGCCAGCTCCTGTCCTGACGGGCGGCCCTCCCGCGCCGCCCGCACGGGCGCGGCCCAGCGGAGCCGAACTCCGACGGGCCGCGCCGGGGCCTTCCACGCGCCACGGATCAACCGGGACGCATGCGGAACACCTGGAGTCGCATGTCGTAGTACTTCTCGGTCTCGCCGACCCACTCCATGCCGAGCCTGCGGGCCACGGCGAGCGCGCGCTCGTTGTGGGGGCGGGCGACCGCGAACACCTCCTCGATCCCCTGTTGGAACGCCCAGTCGATGATGGCGCGGCTCGCCTCGGTGGCGTAGCCCCGCCCCCACACGTCCGGGCGCAGCGCCCAGGACAGCTCGAAGTCCTCCTCGAACGGCGGAAGAAGCTTCAGGGAGAGCCCTCCCACCAGTTGGCCGTCCTGCCTGTCGACGATCGCCCAGCGCCCCGCGGGTGGGATGAGGTTCGGCCCCGCCTCGATCCACGCGTGGAGCACCGAGCGCATCGCGCTGATGTCGGTCACCGGGCGCCACTCCGGTGTCAGCCAGTGCGCGACCTCCTCGGCCCCGTAGATCTGGAGGGCCGCGTCGGCATCGCCCAGCTCCCACTCCCTGATCAGGAGTCTTTCGGTTGGCAGCTCAAGGCTCATGCACCCACGGTAACTCGGAAGGGTGCGGCGGGACAGGGGGGCGGAGGCGCGGACTCGCCCGGTTCGCGCCCCGCGTGGGTGCCTGATGCCGGGAGGCGCTGGGGGAACGCACCACGTGCCTCACCACGCCCGCAAGAAGAGCGCGTAAAAACTTTCTCACCAATGACGTTTTCTTGCCATGATGTGACGTGAAATTTCCTTACCGCTCCTGGAGTCCCACATGCTCTTCAGCCACGACCCCCACCACGACGGCTCACCCGACTACGTGAGCCTCGACGGGGGCCGCGCGCGACTCCGGGTCCGGGTGCCCGGCGGCGCCGACTCCGTCTACGCGTACGTGGTCGAGGACGGTGAGGCGGGCCTGGTCGAGGCCGCGCTGGAGCGCTCGGAACACGGTGTGGACTGGTACGCCGTGGAGATCCCCCTCCAGCCCGTGGCCACCCCCTACCGCTTCGCGATCGTGCGCGACCGCCGCTACACGTGGCTCAACCAGGCGGGCGCCCACGACCACGAGGTCACCGACGACGCCGACTTCCGTCTGGTGAACGCCCCCGAACCGCCCTCCTGGGTACCCGCCACCACCCTCTACCAGGTCTTCCCCGACCGCTTCGCCCGCGACGACGACTCGGTGGAACCCCTCGCCGACCACCCCGCGTGGGCGGTCCCCCGCGCCTGGGACGACGAGCCCTCCGGATTCGGACCCGACGCTCCCGGCGAGTACTACGGAGGCACGCTGGAGGGAGTGCGCCGCCACCTGGACCACCTGGTGTCGGTGGGCGCCGAGGTGGTGTACCTGACCCCGTTCTTCCCGGCCCGTTCCACGCACCGCTACGACGCCTCCGACTTCGACAGGGTGGACCCGCTGCTGGGCGGGGACGAGGCCCTGGCCGCACTGGTCCGCGAGGCGCACGCGCGGGGACTGCGGGTGATGGGCGACCTCACCACCAACCACACCGGTGACGAGCACGTCTGGTTCCGGGCGGCCCAGGCCGACCCCGGTTCGGAGGAGGCCGGCTACTACTACTTCGAGGAGCATCCCGACTCCTACGTGAGTTGGCTGGGCGTACGGTCTCTGCCCAAGCTCGACTACTCCTCGAAGGCCCTGCGCGAACGCGTGTACGGTGCGCACGACTCGGTCCTGGTGGACCGCCTGCGCGGCGAGGACGGCCTGGACGGATGGCGCGTCGACGTGGCGAACATGACCGGCCGGCTCGGCGCCCAGGACCTCAACCACGAGGTGTCCGGCGAGATCGCCGCCCGGATGCGCGAGGCGGCGCCGGACGCGTGGCTGCTGGCCGAGCACTTCTACGACGCCGGGCCCGACACCCGCCACGACGGCTGGCACGGCGTGATGAACTACGCGGGGTTCACCCGGCCGGTGTGGGCCTGGCTGAACACCGGCCCGGAGGGGGTCCGCTTCGCGGCGACCCACACGTCGGCCCCGCTGCCCCGCAGCGGCGCCGCCGAGGCCGTTCGCGCGATGCGGGTCACCAACGCCGGGCTGCCCTGGCGGGTGCGCACCCACAGCGTCAACGCCCTGAGCACCCACGACTCGGCGCGGTTTCGCACGGTGACGGGCGATCCGCTGCTCCAGGCGGTGGGGGTGGCCGCCCAGGCCGCGCTTCCGGGTGTGCCGTTCGTGTTCGCGGGTGACGAGATCGGCCTGGAGGGGCGCGACGGGGAGAACTCCCGGCGCACGATGCCCTGGCACCGTCCCGGGGACTGGGACCGCCGGGTGCTGGACTCCCACCGTCGTCTGCTCGCCCTGCACCGGGGCCTGCCCGCGCTCCACGGCGGGGGCCTGCGCTGGTTGGACGCGGGCGAGCACCACATGACGTTCCTGAGGACACTCGGTGAGCAGGTGGTGCTGGTGCACCTGACGGACGGCCCGCACGAGGAGCGCACGGCCTCCGAGGTCGAGCTGGACGCGAGAGGTCTGGAGGTCGTGGAGAGCGACGGCGGGGTCCGGGCCCGGTTGGGGGGCGGGGTGGCGCTGTCCGCGGACGGCCCCGGCTACGTGTTCGCGGTCGGGACGCGTTCGGGGGGCTGACGCCCCTCCCGCTCCTGGGGTGGGGCGCCCGGGCACTCACCCCAGGAGCGGCTCCACGTCCCTGGTAATACGGGCGACCACGTCGGCGGTGCGCCCGGAGAAGTAGAAGTGGTCTCCGGGCAGGGTGTGGTGGGTGAGGCCGCCCTCGACGTGGTCGACCCATCCGGCGAGGCGCCGGGGGGTCATGCCACGGTCGTCGGCTCCCCCGAAGACCGACACCGGGACCCGCAGGGGCGGGGTGCGGGGGTCGGGGCTCCAGGTGTCGACCAGCTCCAGGTCGGCGCGGACGAGCGGTTCCACGGTCGACCACAGGTCGGGGTCGTCCAGAGCGCGGCGGGGGGTGCCGCCCATGCGGGCGATGGTCTCCCGTAGGCGGTCCTCGGAGACCAGGTGGCGGGGCTTGGTCCGTTCGGGACCGGGGGCGGGGCTCCACGCCGAGGCGCCGAGCCAGCGCGGCGGGGTCCCGTCACCGGCGAGGCGCAGGGTGAGCTCGTAGGCGACCAGGGCCCCCATGCTGTGCCCGAAGAGGCCGAAGGGGAGGTCGAGCTCGGGGCGGACCACCTCGTGCATACGCGCGGCCAGGTCCCGGGCGTCGCGCAGCGGCGGCTGGTCGGCGCTGTGGACCCGGCCCGGCGCGTCGAGCAGGCAGATCTCCCAGTCCGGGGGGAAGTGGCGCACCCAGCCCCGGTAGCCCAGGTGGGAGCCGCCCGCGTGGTGGAGGACGAAGAGCCGGAATCGACCGCCGGGAACGGGCCTGAGCCGGTTCAGCGCTCCCTCGTGCACGACTCCCCCACCTTTCTACTCTCGAGTAACCCAGCGAACCTACCAGTCGGTAATAGACGTTGGGCAACTCGGAGCACCCGCACCGCTCCCGCGCGTGAGCACCGCCACACCACGCCGATCCTCACCCGCGATCCGCTCGCGACCCGCGCACCGCGCCGTGACCGGCGAACCCCGCCTCTTCCGGATGCCCGGGACCGTGGCGGGTACGAACCACGCGCACCGCCCCCATCCCCCGAGAGGTCCGCATGGAGCACACCCACGTCGTCGACGGACTCGACCGCCCGGTGGAGGTGGTGTACGACCCCTGGGGCGTCCCGCACGTGCGCGCCCGAAGCGCCCACGACGCGTTCGTCGCCCAGGGCTTCACCGCGGCCCGCGATCGCCTGTTCCAGCTCGACCTGTGGCGCCGACGCGGCCTCGGCCTGCTCTCCGAGGTCCTCGGGGAGCGGTACCTGGAGCGTGACCGCGCCGCGCGGCTGTTCCTCTACCGGGGCGACATGGCGGCCGAGTGGGCCTCCTACGGCGAGGACGTCCACGCCACCGCCGTCTCCTTCACGGCCGGGATCAACGCCTACGTCGCCCTCACCGAACGCGAGCCCGGACTGCTCGGCCCCGAGTTCGGCGCGCTCGGGTACCGGCCGAGCCGCTGGCGGCCCGAGGACCTCGCCCGGGTCCGCTCCCACGGGCTCTACGCCAACGTGGAGAAGGAGCTGGCCCGGGCACTCACCCTGCGCGACCTGGGCCCCGAGGCAGAGGACCTGCGCGCGGTCCGCGAACCGGAGGGGCCCCTGAGGGTGCCCGAGGGCCTGGACCTGGACGTGCTCCACCCCGGGGTCCTCGACGTGTACCGGCTGGCGTGCGCCCCGGTGGACCTGTCCGGGTCCGCGACCGTGCCCGTCCCACCCGAACCCGACGGCAGCAACAACTGGGTGATCGGCGGCGAGCGCACCGCCACCGGGCGCCCCATCCTGGCCAACGACCCCCACCGCGCGGTGGGCAGCCCCGCACTGCGCTACCTCACCCACCTGACCTGCCCGGAGTTCGACGTGATCGGCGCGGGCGAGCCCGCCCTGCCCGGGGTGTCCATCGGCCACAACGGGCACGTGGCGTTCGGTCTGACCATCTTCCCGATCGATCAGGAGGACCTGTACGTCTACGAGCTGCACCCCGACGACCCGGGACGGTACCGCCACGGCGGCGGGTGGAGTTCCGTGGAGACCGTCACCGAACGCGTTCCGGTGCGCGGCGGGCCCGACCGCGAGGTAGGGCTGGAGTTCACCGTGCACGGCCCGTTGGTGCGCTCCGACCCCGAAAGCGGCGCCGCCTTCGCGGTGCGCGCCGCCTGGCTGGAACCCGGAATGGCCCCCTACCTGGGCAGTGTCCGGTACATGCGGGCGCCGGACCACCAGGCCTTCCGCGACGCGCTGCGGGTGTGGGGCTCCCCCGGTGAGAACCAGGTGTACGCCGACGCGCGGGGCTACGGCTGGGTCGCCGCGGGCCGGGTGCCCGTGCGCCCGAACTGGGACGGCACCCTGCCCGTGCCCGGCGACGGGAGCCACGAGTGGGCGGGGTACCGCTCGGGAACGGACCTGCCCGCCGTTCACCGGCCGGAACAGGGGTGGTTCGCCTCCGCCAACGAGTACAACACCCACCGCGCGCCCGGCTGGAAGCCGTTCACCGTCACCCGGGACTGGGCGGCTCCGCAACGCTACGAACGCCTCGCCGACGAGCTGTCCGCGCGCTCCGACTGGACCGTGGAGGCCGTCGCCCGCCTCCAGCACGACCACGTGAGCCCGGTCGCCCGCGCCACGCTGGCAGTGCTGGCCGACCTGCGCGCGGACGACCCCTGGGCGGCGCGGGCCCTGCGGCTGCTGGGAGACGGCGCCTGGGACGGGACGATGGCGGTCGACCTGTCCCAGCCCACCCTGTTCGAGCACTGGTTCTCCCAGCGGTTGCGCCCGGCGCTGCTGCGCGAGCGCCTGCGGGACCTGGTCGGCCCCGAACGCGTCGGGGAGGCGGTGCGGGCGCTCCTGCCGGACCCGGACCGGGCCGCCGACCCGCGCGTGACGCTGCGGCTGCTGGAGGAGGCGGCCCGCGACCGACGGGGGCGGGCCCTCGTGGCGCGCTCACTCGGCGCCGCCTACCAGGACCTGGACGGGCGGTTCGGTCCGCCCGGGCCCGCCTGGCACTGGGGCGAGCACCACTTCGCCCGGTTGGACCACCCCCTCGCCGCGCTCCCCGACCCACCGGCGTGGGCCCGGGGACGGCGCGTGCCCCGTCCCGGCAGCGGGGACACCGTGGACCTGACCGCCGCGGACTCCACCGGGCGCCAGTACCACGGGGCGTCCTTCCGGATCGTGGTGGACGTCGGCGACTGGGACCGTTCCCTGGCGGTCAACGCGCCCGGTCAGTCCGGCGACCCCCGCAGCCCCCACCACGACGACCTCACCGACCTGTGGGCGAGCGGCGGCCACTTCCCCCTGCTGTACTCGCGGGCGGCCGTGGACCGCCACCGCGCCCTGACCCTGCGCCTGTTCCCGCCCGCGCGGTGACGAGGGGGACGCGCCCGTCACGCCGTGCCCTCACCCGGCGGCCGCCCGCCCCAGCCGGCCGGCGAGTTCGGCCGCGTGGGCCCGGAACCCCTCCGGCCCCTCCACGGTGAACTCCAGGCCGGTCATCGCCAGCACCAGGGAGATCCACGCGTAGGAGTCCACCCGCGCCGTGTACCGGCTGCGGTCGGGGCCGAGCGCCTCCAGGGAGCCGTCGACCCGGGTCAGACACGCGGCCACCCGGGCCGCATCCGCGTGGAACACCACCGTCACGGTGTGCCGCTCCGGCCCCGCGCCGAACCCCTCCTCCAGGTACGCGGCCAGGTCCTCGGCGGGCAGCTCCCTCGGATCGAAGACGGCACGGGTCGGGGTGACCCCGGTGATCCGGTCCAGCCGGAAGGATCGCCAGTCCTCGCGGTCGCGGTCCCAGGCGAACAGGTACCAGCGCCCCCGCAGCAGGACCAACCGGTAGGGGTCCACCTCCCGGCGCAGCTCCCGCCCGTCGCGGCCCCGGTGCGTCATCCTGATCCGGTGCCCGGCGGCGACCGCCTCCCCCAGCCCGGTGAGCACGTCCACCGGCGTTCCCGGCCACACCCTGCGCCCCGGGTCGACCGCGGCGGCCAGGGTCACGGTCCGGCGGGCCAGGCGCGGGGGCAGCACGCGCTCGATCTTGCCCAGGGCCCGCTCGGCACCCTCCTCGGCCCCCAGCACGCCGCTGAGACCGCCCGCGACCATCCGCAGCCCCAGAGCGACGGTCACCACCTCGTCGTCCTCGAACATCAGCGGCGGCACGGCGTTGCCCGCCACCATGCGGTAGTGGCCCCCGGGGCCGCGCAGGCTCTCGACGGGGTAGCCGAGCGCGCGCAGTCGGTCGACGTCGCGGCGCAGGGACCTCGGGCTGGTGCCCAGGGCGGCGGTCAGGTCCGAGCCGGACCACGCCCGTCCGTTCTGGAGCAGGGAGAGCAGGCGCAGCATGCGCTGACTGGTGTCGGCCATGCCGACATTCTTCCCGACGCCGGGCCAATTGTGGCCGGAAACTGACCACAATGCCTCCTAGCGTGGGCCGCATGGACACCACACCCTCCAACCGACCCGGGATCACCGTGACCGGCGCCCGAGAGAACAACCTCCGAGACGTCGACCTGACCCTGCCCCGCGAACGGCTCACCGTGTTCACCGGGGTGTCCGGTTCGGGCAAGTCGTCCCTGGTGTACGACACCATCGCCGCCGAGTCCCAGCGCCAGCTCAACGAGGCCCACGACAGCTTCACCCGGAGCCGCATGGCGCACCTGGGCGTGCCCGACGCGGACCGACTGGAGAACCTCACCGTGACCGTGGCGGTGGACCAGCGCAGGTTCGGCGGCAACGCCCGCTCGACCCTGGCCACCGCCACCGACCTCGCGCCGCTGATGCGGCTGCTGTTCTCCCGGATCGGTCGTCCCCGAGCGGGCTACTCCCCCGCCTTCTCGTTCAACGACCCGAGCGGCATGTGCCCGGAGTGCGAGGGGCTCGGCCGTGTCCGGCGCGTGGACGCCGACGCCCTGCTGGACGACGCCCTCTCCCTGGACGAGGGCGCCATCCGGCTGCGGACCTTCGCCCCGGGGACCTGGCGGTGGAAGCGCTACGTGCACTCCGGGTTGTTCGACCGCACACTGCCGGTGGGCCGCTTCACCCCCGACGAACGCCGCCTGCTCCTGCACGCGGAGGGGGTGAAGGCACCCCGCGCCGACCCCGAGTTCCCGGTCTCCGGGGTGTTCGAGGGGGTGGTCCCCCGTATCACCCGCAGCCTGCTGGACGCCCCGCTCAAGCCGGGCGACCGCGAGGAGCTGGAACGCGTGGTCCGGCGGGGCCCCTGCCCCGCGTGTGACGGCGCCCGCCTCAACCCGGCCGCCCTGGCCTGCCGGATCGGCCCGCACAACATCGCCGACCTCTACGCTCTGCCGGTGTCCGGCCTGCGCCCGCTCATCGGCGACATCGACGACCCCGAGGTGGCCCCGGTGACCGGGGCACTGCTGGAGCGGCTGCGCGGCCTGGAGGAGGTGGGGCTGGGCTATCTCAGCCTGGACCGGCACTCGGCCACGCTGTCCGGGGGAGAGGCCCAACGGGTACGGCTCGTGCGCCACCTGGGCGGCGCGCTCACCGGACTCACCTACGTGCTCGACGAACCCAGTGCCGGGCTGCACCCGGCCGACGTCCACCGACTCACCGGGCTGTTGCGACGCCTGCGCGACAAGGGCAACACGGTGCTGGTGGTGGAACACGACCCCAACGTGATCGCCGTCGCCGACCACG
Organism: Nocardiopsis sp. NPDC007018; assembly: GCF_040635075.1. Lineage (NCBI taxonomy): Bacteria > Bacillati > Actinomycetota > Actinomycetes > Streptosporangiales > Nocardiopsidaceae > Nocardiopsis > Nocardiopsis sp. NPDC007018. The sequence goes on along the minus strand of NZ_JBEYHA010000031.1, from coordinate 16,315 downwards.
TGGTGGACCTGGGGCCCGGGGCCGGGGCCGAAGGCGGACGCGTGGTGTACCAGGGGTCGGTGGCGGGGCTGCGGCGCGCCGCCACCCCCACCGGACGCTACCTGCGCCGGCCCCGCGCGGTACGGGCCCGCACCCGTGTCCCGGACGGCGCCGTGTGGGTGCGCGACGCCCGGCTGAACAACCTGCGCGGCATCGACGTGCGCGTGCCCACCGGGGTGCTGACGGCCGTCACCGGCGTCGCGGGGTCGGGCAAGAGCTCACTCGCGCACGGGGAGCTGCCCCGCGCACGACCGGACGCCGTGGTGCTCACACAGAACTCACTACACAGCGGCCCCCGGTCCACACCGGTGACCTACCTGGGGGTCCAGGACGCCCTGAGGTCGCGGTTCGCCCGCGCCAACGGGGTGGGACCGGGCTGGTTCAGCGCCAACTCCACCGGAGCGTGCCCCACCTGCCGGGGGCGCGGGGTCGTCGTCACCGACCTCGCCTTCCTCGACGACGTCGAGACGGAGTGCGAGGGCTGCCACGGACAGAGGTTCAACGACCGCGCGCTGTCGTACACGCTCGACGGTCGCACCATCGCCCAGGTGCTGGAGCTGACGGCGGCCGGAGCCCGGGAGCTGTTCGACGGGGCGCTGCGCGACGCCGCGGAGCGGATGGAACGGGTCGGCCTCGGCTACCTGCGGCTGGGGCAGTCTCTGGACACGCTCTCGGGAGGCGAGCGCCAACGGCTCCGGCTGGCACGGAAGCTGGAGGAGCCCGCGCGGCTGTACGTGCTGGACGAGCCGACGACCGGCCTGCACGGCGGTGACGTGGCCGGGCTGGTCGCCCTGTTCGACCGCATGGTGGACGCCGGGGGCTCGGTGGTGGTCGTGGAGCACCGGATGGACGTCGTGGCCGCCGCCGACCACGTGATCGACCTGGGTCCGGGCGCCGGACACGAGGGCGGCCGGGTGGTGTTCGAGGGGACGCCGGCGCGGCTGGCGGAGGTGGGAAGTGGCGCGACCGCTGACGCCCTGCGCGCCCACCTGGCCGGTTGAGACCGGCGCGGGCGGGACCGCCGGGCGGCGGCGACCGGTCAGCGGAAGGACGCCTCGTGGTCGCGTACCCACTCGGCCAGGCCGCGCGGAGCGTGCCCGGTCACCCGTCCGACCGTGTCCCACACCGGTCGCGGTGCCCGGGACATCGCCGCGTAGGCGGTGACCATGCCCTCGAAGTCGGCCTCGGTCCAGCCCTCGCCCCGCATGTGGGCGCGGAGCTCGTCCGCCGAAACCTCCTCGAAGAGCACCGTACGGCCGAGCGCCTCACCGATGATCCGCACCTGTTCCACCTGGGTGTGCGGCTGCGGACCGCTCAGGTACAGGCGCTCGCCCCGGTGCGAACCGTCCAGCAGCACCCGGACGGTACGCACCGGGGCGATGTCGCGTTCGTGGACCAGGGTGCGGCTCGCGTCGCCGAAGGCCTCGCGCACCACGTCCTCCCGGACCTGGTCGCCCCACTCCAGCAGCGAGGCGGCGAAGCTGGTGCGGCGCAGGAGGGTCCACGCCGCCGCGTGCGGCGAGGCGCTGCCGACGATCACGCGTTCGACGTCGGCGTGCATCTGGTTGACGGGGTCGGCCTGGACCGGCCGGGCGTCGTCGATCCCGGCCGAGGACAGGTACACCAGGTACCGGGCGCGCTCCACCACGGCTTCGATCACCGCTGGGGCGTGCGCGGTGTCCACCCCCGGCCAGACCAGGAACACCGTGTCCACACCGCGCAGGGCCGCCCCGACGCTCACCGGGTCCGTGAGGTCTCCGCGCAGCGCCTCAGCCTCGGGCGGGAGGTCGCGGGCCGCCCCTGGGTCCCGGCGATCATCGCGGTGGCCACCGTGCAGGCTCCCGCCACACTGGCCCCCGGGTTCGTGCTGCTGCCGATCGTGGTAGCCGACGCCTACGCCCCGCACGTGTACGGTCTGGCATTGTCGTGCATGGCCGCGGGCCAACTCCTGGGCGGGGTCCTGGCCGCCCGGTGGACCCCGGCCCGCCCCGGGGCGGTGTCCCTGGCCGGGGTGCTCTGCTTCCCGCTCACGCTGCTGGGGTTGGCGCTGGCCGTGCCAGAGCCCGTGCTGCTGGCGGGCTACTCGGTGACCGGAGCGGGTTTCATGCTCCTCGGCGTGTACTGGTACACCGCCCTGCAACGGGTGATCCCACAGGACCGGCTCAGCGTGGTGATCAGCGTCGACCAGGTGGGCAGCTTCGGCCTCGAACCGCTGGGGTACGCGGTGGCCGGGGCCCTCGCGGAGGCCGTCGGGGCCCGCCCCGTCCTGCTCGGAGCGGCCGCCGTGGGGTTGGTCACCAGCCTGCTACCGCTGTGCGTGCCCGGCGTGAGCCGCCTGGCCGGCCCCCTCCCCCGGACTGACCGCGCCTCCCCGGGAACTCAACGGGCCCCACGGACGACGTGAGTGTCGACCGGGACGGCGACGGCAGGGAGACCCATGGAACCGGCGACCACGACCACACCCCCCACCGGGGCCGGGGCACCCCCCACGAAGAGGGGCGTGTGGGCCCAACTCAGGCCGCTGCTCCTGCGGCTGCACTTCTACGCGGGCGTGCTGGTGGCCCCCTTCGTCCTGGTGGCGACGGTCTCCGGGCTGTTGTACGTGTGGACGCCCCAGCTCGAACAGGCGCTCTACGCCGACCTGCTGCGGGTGCCCGCCGCAGAGGAGTCCCTCCCCCTGGCCGAACAGGTGCGGATCGCCCGGGCCGAGCTGCCCGACGCCAGCGTGCACTCGGTGCGCCCGGCCACCACCCCGGAGGACTCCACGTGGGTGCTCATGGACCTGGCCCGGAACGGTACCGGGGCCCGCACGACGGTCTTCGTCGACCCGCACGCGGGCGAGGTGCTCGGAGTGTCGGAGAGCTACGGAACCAGCGGGGCGCTTCCGGTCCGCACCTGGATCGACCTGCTGCACCGTGAGCTCCACCTGGGCGGGGTGGGACGCCTCTACAGCGAACTCGCGGCGAGCTGGCTGGGGGTGGTCGCGCTGGGCGGCCTGGCCCTGTGGGTGGCGCGTGTGAGGAGCGGCCGCACGCGCCCCGGGCGGGCTGGATCGGGGCGTTCCCGATCAGTCTCCGCACACGCCCTCACCGGCACGTGGATTCTCGTGGGGCTGCTGTTCCTGTCCGCCACCGGTCTGACCTGGTCGCAGTACGCGGGGGCGAACGTCTCCGACCTACGCGAGCGGATGGCGTGGACCACCCCCGCGGTGTCCACGCAGACGGTCTCCGAGAGCCCGGGGGTGGACGTCGGGCCGGACGCGGTTCTGGCCAGCGCCCGGTCCGCCGGGCTCGACGGCCGGGTCACCGTGGACCTGCCCGCCGACCACACCTCCCCCTACGTGGTCACCCAGCTCGAACGCTCCTGGCCCACCCGGGCGGACTCGGTGGCGGTCGCCCAGGACACCGGGGAGGTGGTCGACGTGGTCCGGTTCGAGGACCACCCCCTGATGGCGAAGCTGAGCCGCTGGGGCGTGGACGGACACATGGGCCTGCTCTTCGGGGTCCCCAACCAGCTCGTGCTCACCGCGCTGTGCGGTGCGCTGCTGTGGGTGATCGTCCTGGGCTACCGGATGTGGTGGCGGCGTGGATCTCGGCCCGGCGGGGTACGGGGCCCGGGCAGGCCCTACCCGCGCGGCTCGTTCCCCGCGCTGTCCTGGCCGCTGCGCGCGGCGGTGGCCGTGGTGTGCGCGGCCCTCGGGGCGGCCATGCCCGTGCTGGGGGTCTCGCTGGCGGCCTTCCTCGTAATCGACGCCCTGGTCGCCCTGGTGCGTGGTCGCCTGGGGGCGGGGGGCGGCCGGGTGCGCTGAGGCGGGGTCGGCGCTCGCCCCCTCCCCTGCCGCCCGCGCCCCCGGCTCGGAGAGGCCACCCGCCGGGGCAGCCGCCCGGTGAGGCCCCCGAAGGCGACGACGTGGGCGAACCCCAGGGCTGACTCGCGCGAGGCGGACGCGGTCCGGATCGAGGGCCGGGCGATCCGAGGTCCGCTGGTCGTGGCTGTCCGGGGCCTCCGGGTTCCACCAAGGCGCCGATGCGCTTAGAATGAACATATGTTCATTCTGAAGATCGGGAGTTGAGGCACCGTGCCACGGAGTCCCGAGCAGCACGAGGCGATGCGCGCCGCCACCCGGGAACGCGTGCGGTCCGCCGCCGTGCGCCTGTTCGCGCGCCAGGGGTACGCCGCGGTCAACATGCGGGGCATCGCGGCGGAGGCCGGGATCAGCACCGGCTCCATCTACCGCCACCACGCCACCAAGGAGGAGCTGTTCGACTCGCTGGTCGCCGAGGCGGCCGCCGGGATGGGCGCCGTCGTGGACCTGTTCCGGGGACCGGGCGACCCGGTGGACGCGCTGCGCGCGTTCACCGGAGAGTTCCTGTCGGACCTGTCCGGCGACGGTGACTTCGTCGAGTTCTTCCAGCTGATGCACCAGGCCTTCACACAGGCGAACGGTGCCCCGGCCACCGGCGCCCTGGTCGAGCGCAACACCGAGTTGCTCGCCGCGACCGTCGCGCTCGTCGAGCGGGGTCAGGCCGGGGGCTCCGTTCGGGACGGCTCCGCCGACGAGCTGGCCTCCTGCTACTTCGCCCTGCTGGACGGCCTCGTGTCGATGCGCTCGGCCCTGGGTGAGCGGTGCGTGCTGCCGAGCGCCTCCACGGTGATGGGACTGTTCCTCAGGGAGGGCGACGATGGGTGAGGCGACCGGAGAGACGCGGATCGAGGTCAGGCGCGGCGACGCGTTGGGCGAGGCGTACCGGAGGGCGATCACGGAGGTGTTCGTCGAGGGGTTCGGCGATGACCTGGCGTACTTCTCCAAGGACACGGTCCGCCTCACCGGGGCCGTGGAGCACATGCTGGTTCTGGAACGCTTCCACGTGGCGCTGATCGACGGCCGCCCGGCCGCCCTGGCCAGTCTCACCGAGAGCGGCCAGGAGGCGATCGACCACGACGCGCGCACGCTGCGCCGGCACCTCGGGCCGGTGAAGGGCACCATCGCCGACCGGGTGTTTCGCACCCACTTCCAGGGCGGTTCCGGCGCGGACCGGCCCGGTCGCGCCGAGATCGGGTTCGTCGCCAGCGCCCGGCGCTTCCGCGGCCGGGGCGCGGCCAGGGCCGTGCTCCACCACATCGTCTCCCTTCCCGGCCACGACGAGTTCACGTTGGAGGACATCAAGGACACCAACGCGCCCGCGCTCGGGCTCTACGAGAGCGTCGGCTTCCGCGAGTACCGCAGGCGCCCGGTCCGGCACACGCGGTGGAGCGGTTTCCACGCGTACGTGTCCATGATCCGCGCCCGGGACTGACCCACCGGTTCAGCGGACGGTGACGGCCACGCTACGACCGTCCGGGTCGGTCAGCAGGTGTTCTCCCCGGGCGAGCGGCGGGTCGGTCTCGGCGGCGTCCAGGGCCAGGCGCAGCCCGAGGCCCGCCGTCCGCGTCCCCTCCGCGACCGGGCGGATCTCCAGGACCGGTCCCAGGGGCAGTCGGGTGGTGTAGCGCCCGGCTCCGTGTGAGAGGGCGACGGGCTCCTCACCGAAGGCCAGCCCGAGCGCGTTGTAGAAGTCGCGGCACTCCGTGGCCCGGGACGAGTACAGGACGAGGGCGTCGAGGCTGGCGTGGGTGTCGAAGAGGGGTTCCAGCATGGGCCGTCCCTACGGTTCGAAAGGTGGGGAGAGGGGTGTCCTCGGTTCCAGTCTGGGCGCGGGGCCGGGCGGCCACAAGCGGGGGCCGCCCGGCTGTGGACAACTCCCGCGTCGCCCCCGCGGAGCCCCCGGATGTCACGCATCAGCGCCCCGGCCCCGGGCCCGCCCGCCGGTACCCGCGGCTCCACGCGCCCTCTCCGGAGGGGCGCCATCCCGCCGTCCGCCCCTCCTCCCGCGCACCCGGCGAGCGGTCCGGACGCGGACCGGCGCCGCCGACCGCGCGTAGACCAGGGCGGTCCACGTCAGGAGCACCATCACGGCGACCCCGGCCACCGCGTGGTACCGAGTCCAGTCGGCGCCGACCCCGAAGAACCCTCCGGCGACGATCATCACCACTCCGAATCCGAACGCCACCAGGGTCACGCCCAGCGCCCCCAGCATCAGCGGGCGCGGAACCAGACGGCCCGCCGGAACCACCGTCGCCAGCACCAGCGCGGCGGCGGCCAGTCCCGTGGCCACCGCGCACCACTGCGCCGTCGCCACGTCCATCACGTGTTCGGCGTACCACGCGTGCTCGCTCGCGGAGGGGACCGGCCCGCCCGGGAACCCGAGCCTTCCCTGCACGGCGCGGACCGCCTTGCCCAGCGCGTACCCGAGGAACAGCGCCGCCATGGTGATGGCAGGCCAGCGCGGCCGTGTCTCCGAGGCCCCCGGCATGTCCGATCCCTCCTGGTCGTCCGATGAGGAACTCCAGGATAACCGGCCCCGCCCCGGCTCGGCCTCCCCCGTCAGCGGGAGACGGCTCCCTCCGCCGGGGGACCGCACCCGCGCCGGGTCAGGGCGGGACGACCAGACCGCTGTCGTAGGCCGCGATGACCAGCTGGGCCCGGTCCCGGGCCCCCAGTTTGGCGAGCAGGTTGCCGATGTGGGTCTTGACCGTCCTGACGGAGATGGTGCACTCCTGGGCGATCTCGGTGTTCGACAACCCCCGCGCCACCAGCGCGAGGACCTCGATCTCCCTGCTGGTGAGGTGGTCGAGCCCGTGTACGGGCCCGGTCCCGGGGCTGTACAGGAAGTGCTCCACCACACGGGTGAGGATGCTCGGCGCCAGCAGGGACTCCCCCGCGTGCGTGCGCCGGACCGCCTCGACCAGCTGGTCGGGGTGGGCGTCCTTCAGCAGGAAGCCGCTGGCCCCGGCCCTCAGGGCGGCGTGGACGTACTCGTCGAGCTCGAACATGCTCAGTACCAGCACCCGGGTACGGGTCCGCCCCGCGGCCGCGGTGATCGACCGGGTGGCCTCGATCCCGTCCCCGTCGGGCATGCGGATGTCCATGAGCACGACGTCCGGGTGCAGCGCACCGGTGAGCGCGACCGCCTCGCGTCCGGTCGCCGCCTGACCGACCACGGCCACCCCCGGCGCCGCGTCGATGAGCAGGGAGAGGCTGTGGCGCAGCAGGGGCTGGTCGTCCGCGACGAGCACACGCACGTCGGCGGAGGTCGAACCGGGCGTCACGCGGGCGCCGGGAGCGGTGTCGGGCACCGGGCCCGTCCCGGTCACGCCGTTTCCGGGTCGGGGAGTCGCGCGGTGACCGCGAACCCGGGCCCCTCCGGCCCCGTGCTGAGGGTCCCATCGAGGGCACGGACGCGTTCGCGCAGACCGACCAGGCCGAATCCGGCTCCGGGGCGCGGCACCCACCCCCGGGCCGGGCCGTCGTCGACCACCGTGACCATGACGGAACGGTCCTCGCGACGCACGGCCACGCGAGCGGCGGTGGGACCCGCGTGCCGGGCCGAGTTGTCCAGGGCCTCCCGGACGACGGAGCACACGGTGAGCTGGACACCGGGCGACACGGTACCGGTGCCGGGCGGGTCCGGTGTCACGTCCAGCGCGGCGTCCAGTCCCCGTTCCCGTGCGGCCAGGATGATCCCGGGAAGGGCGTCAAGTGTCTCGGCGGGTCGCACCGGAGCCGCGGGGTCGGTGGAGCGCAGCACGGTGAGCATGCGCCTGAGCTCGGTGGTGGTGCGACGGCTAACCTCCTCGATATCGGCCAACGCGCCGACCCGCTCCCGTTCACCGGAAGGCCCCTCCGTCCTGGCAGCCGCGGCCGCCCGCACTGTGACGGTCCCCAGTCCGTGGGAGACCAGGTCGTGCAGGTCGTGGGCGATGCGAAGGCGCTCCCGCTGCACCACTCGCTCACCCGCCCAGAGTTCGAGGCGCCGTTCGTGCTCCCGACGTTCGCGCCGTGAGCGCGACACCGTCCACACCGTCACTCCGGTGGCCAGGGCGGCGACGGCGGACATGAGGGAGAGCACCGCGGTGCCGCCGACGGACAGGGCGGGGAGCAGCCACGTGCGGGGGGTTCGGGGCGGTCCGGGGATATCCACCGTCCCGATTATAGGAACGGGCGCCGCGGACGGCATCGGCCCGTGGTCCGAGGGACCCGGGGCCGACCCGCGACTCGGGGTCCGGTCCCCGGACCGATGACCGCGGGCCGGGCGCGCTGCTTGCATGGCGGTCATGCTCACCCTGGAGAACATCACCAAGCGGCGCGGGAACCGCGTCATCCTGTCCGACGTGACCTTCCGTGCCGGACCGGGCCGGGTCACCGCCCTGCTCGGCCCCAATGGCGCGGGTAAGTCCTCGTCGCTGCGCATCCTGCTGGGCCTCGACCGGCCCACCTCCGGCACCGCGCTGGTCGACGGACGCCCCTACGCCTCGCTGCGGGCGCCGCTGCACACCGTGGGCGCCCTGCTCGACGGCGCGTCGGCGGTACCCGAGCGCCGGGGCGTGGACCACCTGCGGTGGCTGGCGCACTCCCACCGCCTCCCGGCCCGACACGTCGACGAGGCGCTGGCCACGGTCGGGCTCACCGACGCGGCCCGCAGGAGGGTGGGACGGTACTCGCTGGGGATGCGGCAACGGCTCGGTCTGGCGGCCGCGCTGCTGGGGCGGCAGCGCGCGCTGGTGCTGGACGAACCGGTGAACGGACTCGATCCGGAGGGCATCCGCACCGTCCGCACGTACCTGCGCGACTACGCCGCCCAAGGGAACACCGTGCTGGTCTCCAGTCACCTCATGAACGAGGTGGAGGAGGTCGCGGACGACGTGGTGATCATCGACCGGGGCCAGGTCATCGCCGACGGACCGCTGGCCGAGGTCAGCGCCGGGCACGGCTCACTGGAGGAGGCGTTCTTCGCGCTCACCGGCGGATCGTCCGGGAGGAAGTGGTGAGCGTCGTGTCCGTCGTCCGTTCGGAGCTGACCAAGACCGTCACCCTGCCCAGCGTCCTCGGGGTCACCGGTGCCCTGGCCGTCCTCGCCGTCCTCTTCCAGTTTCAGGCGCTGGCGTCCATGCGGGAGGTCCTGGAGACCGTGGACGGTCACGGCGACCACTGGTGGTACGGCAGACCGGTCCCCGCCGACCTCGACATCCTCGCGTCCATGGGCGCCGGTGTGTTCAACCCCGGCATCTTCTTCCCCGTCCTGGGCGCGGCCGTCGCGGGTGCCGAATTCCGCTCAGGACACCTGGGACTGAGTGTGCTGGCCGTGCCCTCTCGGGTGCGCCTGGCCCTGGCCAAGTGCGCGGCCACCGGCCTGTACGCCCTCGCGTGCGCGCTGGTCATCGCCGCGCTCTCCCTGATCTTCGCCCACCTCGCCGTGCGGGACTGGCAGCCGGACCTCGTCTGGCGGGCGGAGTCGCTGGCCTGGATCGGCGGGGCGGTGCTGTTGCTCGTCGTCATCACGACGGTCGCGTTCGCCGTCACCCTGATCGCCCGCCGGATGCTGTTCGGCGTGCTCCTCATGGGCGGCTTCCTCGTCCTCACCCTCACACAGGCGCTTTCGGCCGTCGCCCCGGGCCTGGACGCCCTCACCCCGTTCAGTGCGGGGCGCAACCTCCTGCTCCAGAGCGAGGGGCTGGACCTGGGAGGACCGCCGTTCAGCTCGTCGCCGTCGACGGGCGGGGTCGTCCTGCTCGCCTGGCTGGTCGTGACCGTCGCGGCCGCCGCGCTGGTCCTGTACAGGAGGGACGCCCGATGAGCGCACCGCCCGAGACGCTCCCCCCTCGTCTGCGCGACGCGGTGCGAGCGGAGACCACCAAGATCCTCCCGGTCACCTGGCTCGCGCTGTCCGGGACCCTGGCCGCCAACACCCTCTTCGCGGTGCTGGCCACCGTCGACGGGCTGCGGTTCGGCATCGGTGACGACGTGGCGCCGCTGTCGGCGTTCGCCGTGGTGATGTTCGCGCCCGTCCACGTGTTCCTCCTCCTGCCGCTGCACGCCGTGGGGAGCGAGTTCCGGGAGGGGCAGCTGCGCACGACCCTGGCCGCCGTACCGTGGCGCGGCCGACTCGCCCTCGCCAAGTTCCTAGCCACGGGTGCGGTCGTCGTCCCGGCGGCGGTCGCGGTCCTGCTGCCCGGCCGGACGGTCCTCGCCCTCGCGCAGGACGCGGGCGCGGGCGCGGTCCTGGCGGACACCGGCCGCTGGGTGCTCGCCTACGCCATGGTGTCGGCCGTCGCCCTCGGGCTGGCCGCCCTCATGCGCGGGACCGCCGCGCCGCTGACCGTCCTGGTGGGGGTCTCCGTGTTCGCGGGCGGCGGCTTCCTCCAGTGGCCGGAGGGGGTCCGCCTGCTGCCGGACCAGGCCGCCATGAGCCTGCTGGGCACACCCGCGTTCGAGGTCACCGAGCTCGCGCCCGGGGTCGCCGCCGTGGTGCTGGTGGTGTGGGCGGCGGTGTCCTGCGCGGTGTACGCGGGCTGCGTCGTCCGGCGCGACGCGTGAGGGGCCCGAACGGAGCCAGCGGATGCCGGGGCCCGGTTCGCGGCTACCCCCGGCCGGGCAGCCGGTAGACCGACACGTGTGAGCGGGAGTCACCGGTGAACGGGGTTCCGTGCCAGTCGGCGTGCCTGGACTCCAGCGCGAAACCGGCCATCCGGGCCATCAGGTCGAGCTCGGCGGGCCAGACGTAGCGCTGTCGCACACGGATCACGGAGGGCTCGCGATCGGCTCCGAACCTGATGTGGTGCGAGACCAGGTGCTGGTGTTCGAGGTCGAAGGTGTCCAGCCCCACGTACCCCTCATCGCGGGCGAACACCAGTCCGTCCTGGCCGGGAGGGAGCCGCCGCAGTTCGGGCACGCCGAGCTCCACCACGAACCGGCCGCCGGACCCCAGGTGTGCGGCAGCGTTGGCGAAGCACCGGACCTGCTCGTCCTGGGTGAGCAGGTTGGAGATGGTGTTGTAGACCAGGTACACGAGGGTGAAGTCGCCGGGGACCCGGGTGGTGGCCATGTCGCCGACCAGTACCGGGACGGTGTCCTCGTCGGCCCTGGCGCGGAGCAGGTCGACCATCGCCGGAGAGAGTTCCACGCCGGTGACCGGAACCCCCCGGGCGGCCAGCGGCACCGCGATCCGCCCGGTACCCGCCGCGAACTCCAGCGCCTGGCCGCTCCCGGCGAGCGCGGCCAGGCGCGCCACCACCGGTTCGACCTCCTCGGGCGCGAACACGCCCTCGCCCGGGGTGTCGTAGGAACGGGCCATCTCGGCGTCCCACACCGCGGAGGGCTCGGACGCGTCTGGAGGGGCGGGTACCGCTGAGGAGTCCGTCATCCGGGCACCGTAGCCCGCCCCACCTCCCCGCGCCAGGGGATTCCTGGGGCCGGGTGGGTCGTCCGACGGCCCCGGGCCGGGGCGGGCGCGGACCCGCGACCGCTCGGGGACGCCCGCCCCGCAGGGGAGCACGCACGGAGTGAGGGGGCGCAGCCCCTCCCGGTACTGCCATCATGACGGTATGGACAAGGGACGCTGGGTCGTGGTGGTCACGTGTGCGGTCGTCGCGGTGCTCTGCGCGGCACTGGTCCTGCTCCAGTGGGAGCAGGCCAACCGTCTGGCCACGTCCGCCTCGGCGCTGGCCGGGCTGGCCGCCGTCGGGGTGGCGGTGTGGGCGGCGCTGCGTCCCGGTCAGGCGCGGACCACCGGGGGCGTCACGGTGCGGGACAGCGGGACGGCCCGGGCCGACGGAGGCGGCCGGGCGACCAGCGGGGTCCGACTCCCCGGCCGCCGGGAATCCCGTGACCTGCGGGTACGGGGCAGCGGCGACGCCATCGCCTCGGGTGACGGCGAGGCCGTGAGCGGCATCGACCAGCGCGGTCCGGCCGAAGACGAGCCGCGCACGTGACGGCGTGGTCCGGGAGGCGACGGGGACCCTCCGCGCGCGGGACCGGCGACGCCACGGCCTCCTCCGGTTCCTACGCCAACACCGGGATCCACGTCGGCGACGTCCACCAACAGGCCGCGCCGACGCCCTCCCCCTACCATTACCAGGTGCGCAGGATCCGCCCCGAGACGCTGGAGGACCGCGACGGGGAACTGCGGCAAATGGCGGACTTCTGCACGCGCGCGGTCCCCGCCGACGCACCCGAGCACGAGAGGTGGCTGTGGTGGCAGGGCCCGGCGTGGTCCGGCAAGACCGCCCTGATGTCCTGGTGCGCGCTCGATCCGCCCCCGGGCGTCACCGTCGTCTCGTTCTTCGTCACCGCGCGCTTCGAGGGACAGAGCGACCGGTCGGCCTTCGCGGAGGAGGTGCTGCACCAGCTGTCGGACATCGCGGGGGAACCGTTCCCCACCCACGTGAGGGCGGGGAACCGGGAGGCCTACCTGCACCAGTACCTGGACCTGGCCGCCCACCGCTGCCGGAGCCGGGGGGAACGCCTCGTCCTGGTTCTGGACGGCCTCGACGAGGACCGCGGGATGACCGCCGGTCCGGACGCCCACAGCATCGCGTCGGTCCTGCCGGCCCGGCTCCCGGTGGAGACCTGCGTGATCGTGTCGGGGCGGCTCAACCCGCCCCTCCCCGGGGACGTCCCGGACGACCATCCCTTGCGCGACGCCCGCGTGGTGCGGCCCCTGCGCCCCTCGCCGCGCGCCGAGGTGATCCGGAACGAGGCCAACCGCGAGCTCAAGTACCTGCTGGAGGGCGAGGCGGAGCGCGACCTCCTCGGGTTCGTCGCGGCCGCCGGTGGCGGCCTGTCCGAGGAGGACCTCGCGGAGCTGACCGACCTGGCCCCCGCGCGGCTGCGCGACCTGTTGTCCGCCGTGACCGGACGCTCCTTCTCCCGGCGCTCGCACTCCTACGTGCACCGCGCCGAACCCGAGGTGCTGATCCTGGGGCACGAGGAACTCCAGAGAGCGGTCGTCGACCACCTGGGGGCACGGAGGCTGGCCGACCACCGGCGGCGGCTCCACCTCTGGGCCGACCAGTGGCGCCGGAGGGGGTGGCCCGAGAGCACCCCCGGATATCTGCTGCGGGGCTACTTCCGGCTACTCGAGGCCACCGGTGACACGGAACGCGCGGTCGCCCTGGCGCTGGACCAGAAGCGGTCCGAGCGGCTGATCCAGGTGACCGGGGGAACCCACGAGGCGCGCACGGAGATCCTGGCCGCACAGCACCGGGTCGCGGGCGGTGACGCGGTCGACCTCGTGGCGATGCTCCGACTGACCCTCGCGTACCAGCAGGTCAGCCGACTTCTCTACGTTCCCGAAGGACTTCCCTGCCTCTGGGTGCGGCTCGGCGAACCCGAACGGGCCATCGCCCTGGCCCTGTCGGCGACGAGCGAGATGGAGCCGTCCCGGTTCCTCGCCGAGGTCGGCCACGCCCTAGTGGACCACGGCGACCGCGCACGGGCGGCGAGGGTCACCCGTCAGATCGAGAACACCGCCCGCACCGCGAGAAGCTCGCTCGACCGGCGGTTCTGTCTCATCGACGCGATCCACCTGCGCCTCCGTCTGGGCGATCCGGACCGGGCGCTCCCGCTTCTCGACGAGATCCGGGACCGGAAGGGAAGGGTGAAGGCCCTCGGACTCATCGCCTCGGCACTCGTCGAAAACGGAGAGGAGCGGCGCGGAGCACGGGTCATGGAACGAGCGCGGGCTCTGGTGGAGGCGGCGAGCACCACCACCGACCGCGTCGGCCTCATCACCGAACTGGCGGAGGCGCTCGTCGGCGTCGACGACCGGAACGACGTCCCCGACCCCGCCGGCCGCGAGCGCGCCATGGCGTTGGCCCGGGAGGCGGAGCACCTCGCCTGGGATCTGCCCCGCTCCGTCGCGCGCACCGCGTCGCTCTCCAATGTCCTCCGGCTCCACCTCACCCTCCGGGACCAGGACGCGGCCGACGCGCTGCACTCCCGCATGGGCAAGGCGGTGACTCCGTGGGCGCTGACCGCGATGGTGCGGTCCCGTATCTCGCGGCACGAACTGGAACACGCGGAGGCCACGGCACGCGCCTCCGAGGAGGACCGGCGCTCCGACCTCGTCCTGGTGGCCCTGGCGTACGTCCAAGAAGGCGATTGGCACTCAGCGGCGGCCGTGGCCCACGACGTGAAGGACGTCGAGGCCCAGGCCTTCGTCTGGCAGCTCCTGGCCGTCGTCGCCCACACCGGCGCCGCGGCCCCGGAGGCGTCGGCGTCCGCGCTCGCACGGTTGCGCGCCCTGGCGGACCGGGACGGCGGAGCCGATGGCCCCGGGACGTTCCTCCCGCTGCACACGGCCCTCGTCGCGCTCGACCTCCCCCTCCCCCGGGCTCCGCGGATCGCCGAGGCACAGGCCAGGGCCCCCGAGTCGCTGCACCTCATGGAAATCCTGGGGGCCCTGCTCGACCACCTGGTCGCACACGGCCTGGCCACGCGGGCCGAGAGCATCGTGGACCTGTTCGTCGACGACCTCGACCGGGCCTATCTCCTCGGCCGCGTCGCGGCGGAGCTCCACGGCAGGGGGGAGACACGGCGGGCCCGATCCGTGGCCGCCCGGGCCGAGAGCCTCGCCTGGTCGACCCTCACCCCCGTTCCGAGCACCCTGCGTCTCCTGGAACAGGTCGCGCGGGTGGCCGCGCCGGCCCCCGAACGGGCCTCCGCACTCGCCGACCACCTGGAGACCCTGCTGCACCGTATGGACGACGCCGGCGGGCTCCCCGCCGCGACATCGTTGGTGGAGCGGTGGAGGCAGCTCGCGCGAACCGGTCCGCGCGAGACGTCCGCCGAACCGCCGTCGGCCCGCACCGGTGAAGGATCCCCGACCACCGCGGAGGCCCTGGTGCCCGCACACCTCCGGCAAGCCCGGACGCACCTCGTGGAGGTCCTGCGGGCCTCCTCCGAAGCGGCGGATGCGCGTCGGGTGCGCGCGGTGCTCGCTGCCCTGGACTCGCTGGCGGTGTTCCCCGAGGCCCGGTTCCACTCCGGGGAGGAGGACCGGCTCCGCGTCGTCGCCCTCGCCCGCTCCGGCGATGTCGCCGGAGCGTACGCGCTGGCCTACCGCCAGGCCGACGAAACCCGTTCGAAGGCCCTGGGGCTGGAGGTCGCCCGCGCGGGCGACCTCGGCCCCCTCCGGGACCTTCCCTCAGACGGTGGCCACGCGCACGAGTGGCTCCACCTGCTCGCCTGTACCGCCAAGGGGCTGGCCGTGCTCGGTGAGAGGGAGCGGGCGGCGGACCTGGTCGAGGAGGTGGAGGAGAGGTGCGCGGAGGTCGACCACGGCTCCTGGCACGACCGGATCCTGGCGGTGGCGGCGGAGGCACTCGGCCATCTCGGTGAGACCGCCCGCGCCGAGGACGTCCTCTCCCGTGTCCCCGACTCCCGGGGCAAGGGCGAGGCGCTCCTGTCGATCTCCGCCGGTGCCCCGGCCGACCGACGGCGTCGGCTCGTCGCCCGGGCCCTGACCACCGAGAGCTGGGAGAAGGCCCTGCCAGCGACCCTGGAGCTGGAGCCGGAACTGGTGACCGCGCTCCTGGACGACCTCGTAGCCCACCTGGACGCGGCGGGTCCCTGAGCCCCGCCGCTCCCGAGCGCGCTGCGCGATCCTAGCGTCGTGCACTCCTTGTGGGGACGGATCACCACGCATAGCATCACCGCGACCCCACCGGGTCACGAAGATCATCAGCACCCTCACCCCCCAGGGAGACCCCATGCTGAGACGCGTCCTGACACCCCTCCTGGTCGCGCTGAGCGCGCTGGCGCTGACGCTGGTGGGCACCGCACCGGCCGGCGCGGCGTCCACCGAGCAGTCCCTCCGGCAGAACCCCACCGTCCTGTACTACGACGCCAGCCAGGCCGCCGAGTTCACCTCGGTCGTCGCCTCGGCCGCCGACGTGTGGAACTCCAGCGTCGACAACGTCCGTCTGGAGCCCGCCCCCGCCGGGCGGCGCGCCGAGATCCGCGTGATCACCGACGACGGCTGGCCGCGCGCCCACCTGGGGCCGGTCCGTCCGGGCGGTCAGGTCACCGTCTGGATGGGCCGCCAGGGCACCGCCGAGGGGCACGACCCGCTGCGGATCGCCGCGCACGAGCTCGGCCACAGCCTGGGGCTGCCCGACGCCAAGCCCGGCCCGTGCTCCTCCCTCATGTCGGGTTCGACCGGCGGTGTGGGCTGCGCCAACGCCCAGCCCAACGCCGCCGAGCGGGCCAGGGTCGAGGCCCTCTACGGTGGCGGCCCGGCCGGTCTGGTCGGCGCTGACGGACAGATCGTGGTCGACCGCCACTAGCGACGCGGGGGTCCGGGTCGACTTCCAGGTCAGCACCGGCCGTATGCCGTCGATGGACCCGGACAGCCAGATGCCGCGCAAGCCGATGGCCATGTCCGAACAGGATCTGGCG